>CAZRPB010000014.1:23374-30311 GCA_964601955.1 uncultured Klebsiella sp.
GAGAGCCCGCTGCTGCTGCGCACGCTTTCCTCCGACCCCGATGAGCAGATGCCGCCCAAGGGGCACCGACTCGCCAAGTCGGAGACCGACCTGATCCGCCGCTGGATCGCCGAGGGCGCCGTCTGGCCGGAATTCCGTCCGGCCCCCACGGCGCTCACGCCCCTCGCCGAGGACCTGGCGTTCCTCCGACGCGTCACGCTCGACACGGTCGGCGTCGTGCCGACCCCCGCTGAGATCGTCGCCTTCGAATCGGACCGCTCCGCCGACCGACGCGCCAAGGTCATCGACCGTCTGCTCGCCGATCCGCGCGCCGCGGACCACTGGATGGGCTACTGGCAGGACGTGCTCGCCGAGAATCCCAACATCCTCAACCCGACCCTCAACAACTCCGGGCCGTTCCGCTGGTGGATCCTTGAGTCGCTTCAGGACCGCAAGCCGCTCGACCTGATGGTCACCGAGCTCCTCAGCCTCGGCGGCAGCGCCAAGGACGGCGGTCCGGCCGGGTTCGGCGTGGCCTCGCAGAACGACGTGCCCCTCGCCGCCAAGGCGACCGTGGTGACCACGGCCTTCCTCGGCGTCGAGACCAAGTGCGCCCGTTGCCACGATTCGCCCGCCCACACCTCGAAGCAGGAGCAGGTCTTCGCCCTCGCGGCCCTCCTCGACGGCAAAGGCGTGAAAGTGCCCGCCACCTCGAGCGTCTCCATGGCCAAGCTGCGCGAAGGCGGACGCAAGCCGCTCATCGAGGTCACGCTCGAGCCCGGCACGGTGGTCGAACCCCACTGGCCCTTCCCTGAGTTCGCCACGGAGAGCGTCGCGGACGAACTCGCCCGGGATCCCGACTCTTCGCGCGACCGTCTGGCCACGCTCATCACCGCCCCGCAGAACGAGCGCTTCGCCCAGGTCATGGCCAACCGGCTCTGGGCGCGCGTGATGGGCCGCGGCATCGTCGACCAGCCCTGGGACTGGGAACGCTCAAAGAACTCGCATCCGGAGCTGCTGCGCTGGCTCGGACGCGAACTGGTGCGCTCCGGCCACTCAGCCGACGCCCTGCTGCGCATCATCCTGAACTCGCACGCCTACCAGCGCGCGACCGATCCCTCGCTGCGCCAGACCAGCCCGCTCTACGCCGCGCCGGCACCTCGTCGCATGACCGCGGAGCAGATCGTCGACGCCGCGTTCGCCGCCACGGGCAAGCCCTTCCGCACCGAAGAGGCCTCGCTCGACATCGACAGCATCCGGGAAACCGCCAACTCAGTCTCCCTCGGGCAGCCGAGGCGCGCCTGGATGCTCACCTCGACCTCGAACGAGCGCGACCGACCCAGCCTCGCCCTGCCCCGCATCCAGGCGGTCTGCGACGTCCTCGCGGCCTTCGGCTGGCGCGCCAGCCGGCCGGAGCCGCTCACGGACCGCGAAGGCGCGGCCAACTCCCTGCAGCCCGCCATCCTGAGCAACGGCACGATGGGCGTCTGGCTCACGCGCCTCAGCGAAGACCATGCGGTCACGGATCTCGCGCTCAAGGCCGTCAGCGCCGAAGCACTGACCGAGTCGCTCTTCCTGCGCATCCTCACCCGACGTCCCACGGCGGCGGAAAAGGAGCAGTTCACCGCCCTCCTTGCCCCGGGTTTCGAAGGACGTCGCGTGGACACCTACCCCGCCCGCCCCGACGGCCCCCGCAAGCCGCCCTATTACGTCTCGTGGTCCAATCACCTCGATGCGGACGCCACCCTTGTGCGTCAGGCCCAGGAGGCCGACTCCCGACGGGGCGACCCTCCCTCCCCCCGTCTGAAGGACGAATGGCGGCGGCGGGCCGAGGACGTCGTCTGGGCGCTCGTCAACTCGCCCGAATTCATCTTCACTCCCTGAACCCCATGGACCGCCGCGCCTTCGTCACCGCCCTCGGACTCGCCCCGTTCGCAGGACCGCTCCTGGCAAACGCCCCAGCGGCGTCGGTCAAGGGCCGGGCCGAACACTGCATCTTCATCTGGCTCGGGGGCGGCATGGGCCAGGTCGACACCTTCGACCCGAAGGCCGTGGGCGACAACAAGGCCACGAAGAAGAAGCCCGGCTCGCTTTACCCTTCCATCGAGACCTCGGTGCCCGGCGTCCGGCTCTGCGAACACCTGCCCAAGACCGCGCGGCTGATGGAGCACGTCACCGCGGTGCGCTCGGTCAACCACAAGGTCATCGATGAGCACGCCTTCGCCACCAACCTCGTGCACACCGGGCGCATGGTCAGCGGCAACGCAGTCTATCCGTCCATCGGCTCGATCGTCGCGCACAAGCGCGGCGCCGTGGACCCCTCGGTGCCGGCGTACATGCTCATCGGTTACCCGAACGTGTCCCGCGGCCCCGGCTTCCTCGGCATCAAGGACGGCTACGTCTACCTGGTCGACACCGAGACCGGCCCCGCCGGGTTCTCCCGTCCGGCCGGACTCGATGACGCCTCGGAATCCCGCCGCCGCGCCCTGCTGCAAGGACTGGGCGGAGAACCGGTCGAAGGGTCCGCGGTGGCCGACTACGCCGAGGCTCAGCGCGAGGCCTTCCGTCTGGCCGGCCCGCAGTTCATGCGCCACTTCGAGCTCGCGAAGGAGCCTGCCGAGGTCCGTCGCTCCTACGGCGGCGAGTTCGGTCAGCGCTGCCTGCTCGCCCGACGTCTCATCCAGGGAGGCGTGCGCTTCGTCGAGGTCTCGCACAACCTGAACTTCATCAACGGCGCCGGCTGGGACGTCCACAATGAGGGCATCAACAACCAGCACCTGCTGATCCGTGAGATGGACGACGCCCTGTCGGCCCTCATCACCGACCTGAAGCGCACGGGCCTGCTCGACCGCACGCTCATCGTCATCGCGACGGAGTTCGGACGTCCTCCGGAGTTCGACGGACGCGGCGGACGCGGCCACCAGGGCACGGCCTTCTCGATGGTGCTCGCCGGCGGCGGCCTGAAGCACCGCGGCGCCTACGGCGTGACCGACGACCTCTCCAAGAAGGTCCTGGAGAACCCGGTCAGCATCCCCGACTTCCACGCGACCATCCTGGCCGCGCTGCAGGCGGACCTGTCCCAGGACCTGATGGCCGGCACGCGTCCCGTTCCGGTCACCGACGGCGGCACGCCGGTCTCCGCGCTGTTCGCATGACGCGCGCGCTTGTCGCGGCGCTCCTCGCGGTCACCCTCCATGCGGGCACTCCCGCAGGCGACCCCGCGGTCGTCCGTCGCGTCCCCGGCCTCGTGGCTTTCTGGACGTTCGGCGAGGAGAAGGGCCCCCGGCTTTCGCAGGGCACGAAGGAAGCGCACCCGCTTGAGACGGTCGGGCCGGAACCGGCCCTGCTCGACGCAGGCCCCTACTCGGGACGCTCGCTCCGCTTCGAGGGCCGGAGCTACCTGCGCATACCCTACGCCCGCCTGGGCGGACTCAACCTCTCGGGCAAGGACGCACGCGTCTCGATGTTCGCGGTCGTGAGGATGGACGAACTGAAGCGCGGCTCGACCATCGCCGGCATCTGGAGCGAAGGCAAGGGGGCCTTCGATGACACGGGCACGCGGCAGTATGCGATGCTGCTCAACATGCCGATGTACGGGGGCAAGGGGCAGCTCACGCCGCACGTCTCCGGCGTGGGAGGACACTCCCGCCGCGCCGACGGCTCCGCCCTGCCCTGGTGCGTCGACTACGCGGCCAACGTCACGCCGCTGCCGATGGGACGCTGGGTGACGCTCGGCTTCACCTATGACGGGCGCTGGATCCGCGCCTACTACGACGGGAGGATGGAGGCGCGCACGGTCGATCCGGTGAAGGACAACCGGACGGACGCTTACTTCACGAAGGAGGGGCCGGACGGCGGGCATCGCGGCATCAACCCCTACTTCTACGACAAAGGGATCTTCGCCTACGACCCGGCGAAGCACGCCGGCCTCAAGCCCGGCGGCGGCGCCGACTTCACCGTGGCCGCGCGCTATGCGGTGGGCTCGATGCTCGGAGAAGCGCTCAAGGGCGCGCTCGGCGGGCTGGCGGTCTTCGACCGCGCCCTCACGGACGAAGAAATCGCGTGCCTCCACGCCTCGGCCGGAGTGGACAGGCTCAACGCCGCCCGCTGAGGGTCAGTGGTGGGAGGCCTGCCAGGAGCCCGCCCGCGCGGCCAGGTACTTCACGTAGACGTCCTGGTCGTTGAGGCAGGGGATCTGCTCGAAGGACTCGCCTCCGGCGTGCAGGAAGTCCTCCTTCCCCTCCTCACTGATCTCCTCGATGGTCTCGAGGCAGTCGACGGTGAAGGCGGGGCACATCACGAGGAGCTTCTTGACGCCTTCTCCGGGGAGGGCCTCGAGGCGCTCGTCGGTGTAGGGCGGCACCCACTTCTCCGGGCCGAATCGTGACTGGAAGGAGATCTCGAACTGCTCGGGCCGCAGACCCGCCTTCTCGGCGAAGAGGTGCGTGGTGCGCACGCACTGGTGCTTGTAGCAGTTGGCGTGCGAGGGGCACGGCTGGAAGCAGCAGTCCTTGACCTTGGTGCAGTGGGCCTTGGAGGCGTCGCCCTTGCGCAGGTGCCGCTCGGGCACGCCGTGGTAGGAGAACAGGACCTTGTCGAAGGGCTTCGAGAGCCAGGGGCGGGCGGACTCCACCAGGCAGTCGATGTAGGCGGGGTCGTCAAAATAGGGCTGCAGGACGCGGTACTTGAGTCCGGGCGCGATGCGGGCGAGCTCCTCCTGGAACTTCACGACGACGGTCTCATAGGACGACATCGCGTACTGGGGATACTGCGGCATGACAAAAAGGTCGTCGATGCCGAGCTCTAGCACCTTGCGGATGGCCTGCTCGCAGGAGGGCTCGCCGTAACGCATGCCGGTCACGACGGGCAGGCCGGTCGCTGACTCGAGCTTGGCCCGGAGCTTCTCGGTGGTGACGAGGAGCGGGGCGCCCTCGGGGGTCCAGACGGTCGCGTAGGCGGCCGCTGACTTGCGGGGACGGGTGCGCAGGATGATGCCCTCGAGGAGGAGGAACCGGAACCAGGCGGGGTAGTCGATGACGCGGTCGTCGCCTAGGAACTCCCGGAGGTAGGTCCGCACGTCGGCGACCGAGGTGCTCTTCGGGGAGCCGAGGTTCAGGAGCAGGATGCCTTTGCGGGCCATGACAGCATCCAGTCGAACCGCGGCCCGGTGTCAAACGGGCTCGGAAATCAGCCTGCGGCCACGGCCTCCAGCACGGCCTGCACGGTCTCGATGCGGGCGTCAGGCGTGATGCCATGTCCGAGGTTGAAGACGTGCCCAGGATCGCCGGCGTTGTCCGCGAGCACCGCCCTCGCGCCCACGGCGGCGGCCTCAGGCGCGCCCGTCATCAGCACGGGGTCCAGGTTGCCCTGCAGGCAGATCGGGCGGCCGGCGAGGGCGCGTACCCGCGAGAGGGGCATGGTCCAATCGACGCCGAGGCAGGGCACGCCGGTGGCGGCCAGCGCGGCGGCGTCGGGCGACTTGCCCTTGGCGTAGAGGATGACCTTGGCGTCCTTCGGGAGACGCTCGAGCACGGCGCGGACGTAGCGCAGCGAGAATTCCTCGTAGTCAGCGCCGTCCAGCGCCGCGGCCCAGCTGTCGAAGATCTGCACGGCGTCGGCGCCCGCCTGGAACTGACGGCGGAGGTATTCCGCGACGGCGTCGGCGAGCAGCCCGAGCAGACGGTGCATGAACGCGGGGTCCGATTTCGCCAGCGCCTTGGTGCGCGGAAAATCCTCGGAGCCGCCGCCCTCGACGAGGTAGCAGGCGAGGGTCCAGGGCGAACCGGCGAAGCCGAGCAGTGCCTTGCCGTCACCGAGCTCGCGGCGCAGCAGGGTGAGCGCCTCGTAGACATAGGCGAGGCGGTCCGCGGCGCCTTCCGGACGCAGGGAGGCGAGGTCGGCGGCCGATGACAGCGAACGCTCCATGGCGATGCCGCCCTCATCCCGGAAACGGTAGCCGACGCCTAGGGCCTCGGGGATGACCAGGATGTCGCTGAACAGGATCGCGGCGTCGAGCTGGGCGAAGCGACGCAGGGGCTGCAGGGTCACCTCGACCGCAAGGTCGGGCGTGCGGACCATGTGCAGGAAGTCCGACCTGGCCTTGAGGGCGCGGTATTCGGGGAGGTAACGGCCGGCCTGACGCATGATCCAGACGGGCGTCCGGTCGTGCGGGGCGCGTCGGAGGGCGGCAAGGAAGCGTTCGCGCGAAGTCATCAGGAGACCTTCAGCCAATCCTGCGGCTTCAGATAATGCGAGACTAGTCGTTCCTCGGGCGTGCCCGGCGCAGGCTGGTGGCAGTAGCGCCACTGCACCCGGGGCGGCAGGGACATCAGGATGGATTCGGTACGTCCGCCCGACTGGAGCCCGAAGATGGTCCCGCGGTCGAAGACGAGGTTGAACTCGACGTAGCGTCCGCGGCGCACTTCCTGCCACTCCTTCTCCCGTTCGCCGTAGGACGTGTCCTTCCGGCGGCGCAGGATCTCCGCATAGGCGGGACCGTAGGCGTCGCCGACCTTCCGGGTGAGCGCGAAGGCCGCGTCAAAGCCGCCCTCGTGGAAGTCATCGTAGAAGACGCCGCCGACCCCGCGCGTCTCCCCGCGGTGACGGAGCTGGAAGTAGTCGTCGCACCAGGACTTGAACTTCGGGTAGAGCGGCCCCGTGGCCGCCTGTGCGGCGCGGTGCCAGGAGACCGCGTCCTCATCGAAGCCGTAATAAGGGGTGAGGTCGAAGCCGCCGCCGAACCACCAGACCGGATCCGGACCCTCGGTGGAGAAGAACCTCACGTTCATGTGAGAGGTCGGGCAGTAGGGGTTGAGCGGATGGTGCACGACCGAGACCCCCATCGCGCGGAAGGCGCGTCCGGCGAGCTCCGGCCGGGAGGCGGTGGCGGAAGGAGGCAGGGACTTGCCCCGCACGTCGGAGAAGTTCACCCCGCCCTTCTCGATGACCGCGCCGCCCG
>CAZRPB010000015.1:0-26674 GCA_964601955.1 uncultured Klebsiella sp.
ACTCCTCCAACCTCTGCACGGAGATCACGCTCAACACGAGCGCCGAGGAGACCGCGGTCTGCAACCTCGGCTCGGTGGTCCTCGACTCCCACCTGCGCGAGGACGGTGCGATCGACCACGACCGTCTCCGCGAGACGGTCGCGGTCGCGGTCCGCGCCCTGGACAACGTCATCGACATCAACTACTACCCGACCAAGGCCGCCGAGGTCTCCAACTTCCGCCACCGCCCGATCGGCATGGGCGTGATGGGGCTCCAGGACTGCCTTTACCGCAAGGGGATCTCCTTCGCCTCCGAGGCGGCCGTCGAGTTCAACGACGAGATCATGGAGGCCGTGGCCTACTACGCCTACTCGACCTCCTCCGACCTCGCCGCCGAACGCGGCGCCTACAGCTCCTACAAGGGATCCAAGTGGGACCGCGGGCTGCTTCCCCAGGACACGGTAGACCTGCTCGAGAAGGAGCGCGGCGAGAAGATCGAGGTGCCCCGCGGCGGCCGCATGGACTGGACGCCGGTCCGCGAGAAGATCGCCCGCCAGGGGATGCGCAACTCCAACGTGCTCGCCATCGCGCCCACCGCGACGATCTCCAACATCGTCGGCAGCTCGCCCTGCATCGAGCCGACCTACAAGAACCTCTTCGTGAAGAGCAACCTGTCCGGCGAGTTCACCGAGCTCAACGGTTACCTGGTGCGCGACCTCAAGAAGCTGGGGCTCTGGAGCCAGGACATGATGCAGCAGATCAAGTACTTCGACGGCGAGCTCAAGGACATCCCCGAGATCCCGCAGGCCATCAAGGAGAAGTACCTGACCGCCTTCACCATCGAGAACAAGTGGCTCATCGACGCCGCCGCCCGCCGCCAGAAGTGGATCGACCAGGCGCAGTCGCTCAACCTGTTCCTGCCGCGTCCCGACCTCAAGGCGCTCTCGCACATGTACCAGTACGCCTGGCGCACGGGCCTCAAGACGACCTACTACCTCCGCACGCTCGGGGCCTCCAACATCGAGAAGGCCACCATCGACATCAAGCAGCGTGAGCAGGCCGAACCGAAGAAGAAGGAGTACACGGAGGCCGAGAAGGCCGCCTGCTCGATCGACGCGATGCTCAACGGCGGCACCTGCGAAGCCTGCCAGTGATCCTTCCCTAGGAGTCCCGAGTCCGTGAATCCGAGGGGCGGCCGAGAGGCCGCCCCTCCTGCGTAGGGCAGGGCGGTCATCGCCCCGGCCGCCGTTCGCCCGGGCGTGCGCGTCATCTTCCATCTTCCATCCTCCATCCTCCATCCCCTATCTTCCCCTCCATGCGAGACATCCTCACGCCAGCCGGCACGGTACGCATCCTCTCCCGTGAGGAGGCCTTCGCGGAACTGGTGCGCAGACTGGAGGCTCGCGCCGCGCATGGACGATTCACGGTGGGGCTCAGCGGCGGCTCCACGCCCAAGGCCTTCTACGCTTGGGCCGCCGCCGGCCGCCGTCTCTCCGACGCGGTCCTCACCCTGGCCGATTGGCACGTGAGCGATGAGCGCTGCGTCCCGCTGACGTCCGATGATTCCAACTTCGGCCACGCCGTGCGCGGGCTGCTCGATCCGCTCGGGGTGCCTTCCGCCCGGCGCTTCCCCTGGCCGGTGCAGCTCGCGCCGGAGGAGGCCGCCGCCCGCTACGTCGCCGCCCGCGCTCCCGGCGAGGCCTTCGATCTCTGCGTGCTGGGACTCGGCGACGACGCGCACATCGCCTCGCTCTGGCCCGGATGCCCTCTCATCGGCAAGTCCGACGGTCCGCCGTTCGCCGCCACCGAGTGGCCCGGCCGGGGCTGGCGTCTCACGATCACCCGTTCCGGGCTCGCCCGCTGCGGTGAGATCCTGGTCCTGGTGAACGGCGCCTCCAAGGCGCAGGCGCTCAGGGCCGTCTGCGAAGACGCCGAGAATCCGGCCCGCTTCCCCGGTCAGCTGCTGCGCGCAATCCCCGACAGGGTCACTTGGCTGGCGGACGCTGAGGCGGCTTCGGCGCTGCGGGGCTGACTTTCGTCTCGGGCAGGGCGTTCGCCTCCGGGGCGTGGTCGGTCACGTTATGCCGCAGCAAGGGCCCGTCCTCCGCCCTGCCCGGTCCCAGGGTGAAGATGAAACGTTGATCGGCCGCCAGGATGAGCGTGGTGGAGCTGTCCAGGGTCCACTTGCCCTGACGGTCGAGGTATTCGACCCGGTGGTTGACCTTCCTGCGTCCGCGTCCTTCGAGGGGATGGAGGGCCGATCGACCCGGAGCGACCTCCACGAACTGCGTGCCGAGCCAGCAGCGCACCACGTTGTCGGAGAGATTGAGGAATCGCGACGAGCCGACCGGCTGGCTGGTGAAGTCGGCCGGCACGAGGTTGAGTCGCGCTCCCGAGGGCAGGCCCGGTGAGACGATCAGCACGTGCCGTCCGCCCTCCGCCGGCACGAGGAAACGCAGCGGCGAAAGCGTCGGCAGGCCCGCGTCGTCCAGCAGCGTGAGCGAGGCTTCCGCTCCGCCGATCAAAGCCAGGGGCCGGCCGAGGTGACCGTCGCGGATCTCCACCTCCACGGGCGCCGCCTCCGGTCGCGGCGAGAGGAGCGCGCGCTGCGGCGCCTGGCTGATGCCGCTGACGTGCACCAGCGTCTCCTCGCCGCGCGAGCCGCTCGCCGAAAGCACCAGCAGGATGAGGGCGCCGGCCCTCACTGTCCCGATCCGTCGGCCGCCTTGCCCTTGGCCTTGCCTTTGCCCTTGCCGCCTTCCGTCGCGGCGGGGGGCGGCGGAGGAGGCGAAGGAAGGGCCGGAGCCAGGACCTTGTTCTCCATGATGACCGAATTGTGGTAGCGTTCCTCCGGCTTGGCGCCCGGCATCTCCAGCACGAAGTACATCAGGCGCGTGTTGGGGAAGAAGATCATCGTGGTGGAGGTGATGAGCCTGGGCTCGGACCCCGGCTCGGTCACGGCGAGGGAGAACCTCGCCGGCTGACGCTTGGTGAAGGTGCCCGGATAGCGGGCCCGTCCGCGGGAGGGGACCTGAAGGGCCGTGTTGCCCACGGCGCAGTCCACCCGCGCGTTGGTGTAGTTGATGATCTGGATGGTTCCGTAGGGGAAGGCTTCCTCGCCGAAATCGAAGACCTGCGCCTGGGCTGACGTGCCCCTCGCGTCCGGGAAGAGGATGACCGCCAGGTCGGCCCCGTCCGCCGGGATCGCCACGGAGGCGAAGGGCTCCCAGACGACCACGGGGTTGCCCTGCTTGTCCTTCTCGGTGCCGAAGGTCTTTCGCGCGACCACCGCGGTCGGCGGTCCGAAGTACTGCGTCTTGACGCTGAGCGCCATGACGTCGGGAGAGAAGGGCACGCGGTCCTTGTCCTGCAGCAGGGCGAGCTCCGGCGGGTTCTCAGGCGCGACCCACCAGGCGAAGCGCAGGGTGGCCTTGCGGCCCGGCACGGCGGGGGGCTGCTGGGCTCCGGCTTCGGACCCGAGCAAGGTTAGGCCGCAGACCAGGGCCGCGGCGAGGATTCGGGGAAAGGACATCTCAGATTTCGTTGGCTCCCAGCCACCGGATGGAGGTCGAGCGGAAGCGCCGACCGAGCAGACGGTTGATGTTGGCCGCATTGGCCGAGGGCGTGGTGACGCCGTTCGGGAAGTTGCGTTCATACGGGTCCACGACGGCGGACGTGCCGTAGTCGGCGCCTCCGTTGCGGTAGTCGAGCCGGCGACGGTTGGGCTCGTCCCCGGTCGGGCCGTTGGCCCCCGGGACCATGAACTCCATGCCCCGTTGCACCACGACTTCGACCCAGGCCTTGCCGATCACGCGTCCGCCGTTGTCGAGCGCCTCGCCGTAGGCCCGGATGACGAAGGTGTCGGACCGGGCGGTGAGGTTCGGGCCCACCGAATTGAGCACGTCCATCTGGGTTACCAGGCCGGGCGCGCCGAGCCCCGCCGTGACGGCGTTCTCCGCATTGGTGCGGCTCATGGATCGGACGCCGGGGAAGCGCAGCTTGGGGTCGATCTTCGGGTAGGCCGAGGTCTCGAGCCACCAGCTGGTGGCGGAGGCCGCCGCGTCGTTGGCCTTGATGTTGTTGAGGTCGTACCAGTTGGAGCCGGGCACGGGCGCGTCGGGCGCGTCGAAGACGCCGCCGGCCTGCGTGATGGCGTTGAGGTTGATGCGACGGCCCGCGTCGGAGTCGGAGTCCGTCTTGTCGATGGCCGCCTGCAGGGCGCCCTTGAGACCGTAGACGTCGCTGTTCACCAGCCGGCGGTTGATGAAGTCGGAGAGCGACATGAACGGGCCGCGGCCGCGGATTTCGGCCACGACGCGCTCGGCCAGCTCGTCGACCTGCGCGTCGGTCAGTTCACGGTGCTTGAGCCACGGCTCCGATCCGTCGGTGGCCGTGCCGCCGATGGCGCGGGAGAACTTGGTGAGGGCGCTGGTGGTGCCGGTGCCGCTGGCGAGGTCGGGGAGGGGCGTGCCGCGCAGCGCGCCGAGGACGGCCTTCCAGGCCGCCTTGGACGTCGAGTTCACGTTGAAGCCCCCGTTGTAGAGGGAGTTGCGGGCGAGGTATTTCGGGTGGGGGAAGTCGCTCTCGGTCAACGCCTGCGCGGCGTTGGCCAGAGAATTCGTGAGGTTCGCCGCGGCCCTGCCGTCCGGCATGAAGGTCATGCGCTTGTTCGCGAGCGGATTCCTTCCCGCCTCCAGGGCCGACTTGACCGCCGCGAAGGTGGCCGCGGTCACGCCGCTGGCTGCGAGCGCGGTCTCCTGCAGGGTCCTGACGTTGGTGTCCACCGGGAGATCGGGGCCGCCGGGCCAGGCGCTCGGGGTGTCCGCCGGCGAATAGGAGTTGGCGGGCAGGTTGAGGCCGCTGAAGTAGAAGCTGTCCCAGAGCGCAAGGTTCGACGCGAAGGCGTGGTCGACGCGGGGCGCGGTGCGGTTGCGCACGGGCCGGGTGCCCATCGCCTTGGCGACGTAGCCCAGTTCGGGCATCGGACCACGGGCGGCCGCGACGTTCGCGCCGTGCAGGGCGTTGAACTCGGGGCTGCTCTCACTGGGGAAGAGGTCGCGGGGACCGGGCCATTCGACGATCCGGGTGAGGTCGCCGATGCCGGGGTGCGCGAACGAGGAGCCGACGGTGAGGTCGGCGTCCGTGCCGAGTTCGGCCGTGGGGGCCGTGCCCAGCTGGGACAGCGAGAGCAGCGGCCGACGGGGCACGGGGAAGAGGATGACGGATTCCTGGCCGTTGGCCACGTCGGTGATGCTGCGTCCCCAGTAGGCGTTGCGGAAGTCCGTGGAGGTCGGGAACTGCGCCCGGGAGAGCGTGCCGTCCAGCGTGCGCTGGGACTGGATCCAGCCGAGGGGCGCGTGGGCCTTGCCGTCATACCCGAAGAGCTGGGACTGCTGGGCGCGGTGGCCGACCATGAAGGGCGTGGTCGGGGCCTGCTTCATCTCGGCCGGGGTCTGCATCCGGTCGCGCATGTCGGTCGTGCTTCCGGTGTTGCCGAAGTTCGGCGTGAGCACGTTGTTGGGGTACCAGAGCGCGGTGTCGCGGGTCGTGTCGGCCGCGCGACGCACGAAGTCGACCATGAACACCGGGGCCTTCGTGGTGCCGGGCACCAGCGTGAAGGGCTGGCTCTTGTTGAGCGTGTCCGCCTTGTTCAGGGTCAGTTCCAGCGCCTTGCCCGTGGCGTCATTGAACTCCGGGTCCGTCGGCACGGAGCCTCCGAGGGCCGTCCATGAGCCCTTGATGTAATAGTTCGGGGTGGGCGGGTTCTGTCCGAAGGGGCGCGTCCACTCGCGGTCGAGGGCCACGTAGTAGCCGTCGTCATGGTTGGAGTTGCTGTACATGGGCCAGCCGGCGCACATCGCCTGGAAGTTCAGCAGCAGGTCCTCGTCGACGAGGTTGAAGCCGTTGACCGTCTCGGAGCCCTCGCGGTAGCGGCGGATCATGCGGGGAGGGGTGCCCGACCGGTCGTCGACGTAGGTGGAGGGGTCGTCGTCCGGGGTCCCGAACCAGCGGC
This sequence comes from uncultured Klebsiella sp., assembly GCA_964601955.1. Classification (GTDB taxonomy): domain Bacteria; phylum Verrucomicrobiota; class Verrucomicrobiia; order Opitutales; family UBA953; genus UBA953. The sequence continues at coordinate 5,993 of CAZRPB010000015.1, forward strand.
GGTGGGTGTTGAGATTGCGCCCGTCGATCGCCTGCTTGCCGAGCAGGTAGAAGTTCCAGGTCTGGTTGCCATGGGTGCCCACGCGGCCGCTGCGCGCCACCGGCGCGATGTAGCCGGGCAGCTGGACGCGGGTTTCGACCAGGGACGGTTCGCCCGCGCGCGGGTGCGGCGGCAGGTACTTGGTCACGCGGTCGACGGAGATGCGTTCGCCTTCGGTGCCGACCACGCGTCCGTTGTAGGCGAGCCATCCCGTGTTGCGCACGAGCACCTGCAGGGAGCGTCCCGCCAGCTTCGATTCCAGGGAGGGGATCGTGCCGTCCCAGGTGTTGAATTCGTCGGCCGGATTGAAGGCCGCGGCGGTGTTGGTGAACGTGAGCGCGTCGCGCAGCCGGCGGTTGTTCTTGGCGTCGTTCCAGAGGTTGCTCAGGCGTTCGGCGTAGGTGAAGTCGGCCAGCCCGACGTTCGTCCAGGTGATCATCGGCAGCGGGCCTGCGCCGTCCGGGTCGTAGTTGGCGAAGCTCTTGCAGTCGTCGAAGTCCAGGTTCCAGACCACGCGCTCGGAGAAGGCGTCGCGCTGGCCCGTGCCGAACCGGGCGCGGACGTTGGCGTAGGGCGTCATCTTGTAGAAGACGCGGCTCAGCAGCTCGAAGCCGCTGTCGCCCGGGACGGAGACGTTCTTGTTGCCGCTGTTGTCGAGGTCGTCGGTCGAAGGCGCGGTGGAGATCACCCGCACCTCGCCCGGGTTCAGGCGGATGGTGCGGCCGCCGCCCGAGGCCGTGCCGCCCGCGCCCGCCACGATGCGGAACGCGAAGGAACGGTTGTCGGCGTCGCCGCCGCCGATGACGACGTCACCCACGTCCACGGGCGACGAGCCCGTGATGGTCCTGATGTCGGCCGAGCCGATGTTGTCGTAGGTCAGCGGCGCGATGCGGGCCCCGTTGGTCGTGTTGTAGGACGCGTACATCCGTTCGCTCGTGTAGTAGCTGCCGTTGCTGAGACGGAAGATGAAGCGGAAGGGGTTGTTCGAAGCGCTGGTGACCATGGCCAGTCCTTCGAACTCCATCGGGGCGTCGTAGGGGTTGTGGATGACGACGATGGGGTCCACGGTGATGCCGAGCAGGGTGCCGGTGCGCACCGCGGAGTAGATGGTGGAGAAGCGGATCACCGAGGGCATGAAGGACGGCGAGGTCGGCCGCGTGCGCGTCGTGAGTCCCTGCGGGGTGTCATAGGAGCCGTCGCTGATGGTGCTTCCGGTGCGCACGGTCGGCGCCTGGATGCCGCCCGCCGCGGTGAAGTTGAAGCCCGCGCTCGGTCCCCCGGGCGGGGTCACCTGTCCGTAGTCGAAGGGGATCTGCCGGCGCCGTTCGGCCTGGAAGTCGGGCTGCGCGTTGGAGTCCGCCAGATTGTTGCGATGGAAGTAGCGCTGTTCGTCGACTTTGCCGCCGTCGGCGTAGAACTGGTCAGGGAACCAGGAGCGGACCGTGGCGGAGTCGTATTCGTCACCCTGGGCCGGACCCGATCGCCGGACCGGCGTCGCGCGGTTGCCGGTCGCGTACGTCAGGGGCTCGACGCCGCGCGAGAGGAAGGCCAGGGGGTCGGAGACCGCGCCCACCCCGCGCATGGCGCCGCTGGATGCGGCGGCCGTCTCGAGCTCGCGCTTGTAGGTGCGGTAGTAGTTGCGGTAGAGGTCCCAGGTCGGGCCTCGGATGATGCGTCCCGTGAGGTTGTCCGGGTCGGTCGGCGTCAGGCCTCGCCAAGGCAGCGCGTCGTACTGCGGCGTGCCGGTCGCGCTCACGCGGGTGGAGTCCAGGCGGGTCTGGTTGAAGAAGGCGGGTGAAAGCGGCACCTCGTAGGCGAAGCCGAGCCGCTCGGGCGTCTCGCCGCCGTTGCGGTTGCGGATCTGCGTGAGGAGGCCGCTGAAGGCTGAGGCGCCGACGTAGCGGGCGGCCCATTCGGAGGCGCGCGGGGAGGCGCGGAGGAGCTCGGCGGCGGTGCCCAGCTTGTCGACGAGGTTCGGACGGTTGAAGTCGAGGTCCGTCGGACCTTGCGCGCCGTGGAAGAACGACTGTGACCGCTGCGAGACCGTCGGGAGCGCCTTCTGGCCGGGGAACATCTCGACCGTGCGGTAGATCGAGTAGGGAAGCTCGAAGGCCGTCGAGAGGTCGGCCTTGGCTCCTCCGTTGTGGACGTCGGTCAGGGTGGAATAGGAGTAGGTGGTGACGTCGGGCCAGAGCGCGCGCAGCGCGTCGCGCATGGCGGTGCCCGCGGCGGCGGAACCGCCTCCCATGAGCTGCGCCCAGAGGCTCACCTCGGCGGGCGTGTAGGCGCGGGGGAGCTGCAGCGCGGCGGGTCCGGCGGCCGTCGTCACGTCGGTGTTGCGCCAGTTGCGGAAGTCGGCGGCGAAGCCCGCGGGCAGTCCGGCGAGCGTCAAGCGGGTGTCCTGGGCCGTCGCGAACCCGGTCACGGGGAAGACGAGCTCAAGCGCCGTCCGCTGGGAGGCGCTGGCGGTCAGCCCGCGCTCCCATTCGGTCAGGCCCGGCATCGGGGCTCCCGCCGTGGTGTGCGCGTAGGCGTCGGGCAGGTTGGCCTTGGCCTTGATGCCTTCGTCGCCGATCCAGAAGGCGAAGCGGCCGTTGGGCGCCGAGGTCGTGCGGGAAGCCGCGTCGCGGTAGGCGCCGGGCATCGGCAGCGGGATCGCGTCCACCGCTCCGTAATACTGCTGCCAGAAACGGTGGCTGTTGACCGCGGCCGGCCAGGCGGCGGTGCCGCGCGAGACCAGCGGAACGGTCGTCTGGGTCATGGCGAGGACCGTGCCGATCGGGGTTCCGGTGGCGGGCGAGAGGAAGGTCGAGGTCAGTCCGTTGATGAGCGCCTGGCCCTCGTTCATGTTCGCGAAGCCGGTCGTGGGGTCGAAGTACGTCCGGTTGGGCGCGTAGTTCTGGATGCTGATGTTCTGGGGCGCGGCTGCGGACGTGTCCGCGGAGAGGTCGTTGATCTCGTCCGGGTAAGTCGCGCTGGGACGCGTCGGCGAGACCATCCAGCCGAGGAACAGCCGCGTGTCGTGAGGAGCGTTGACGTTCCAGTCGCGCACGCGACGGCTGTCCACGCCGCCGGTCGCCCAGACGCCCGTCCAGTAGCGCTTGCTGTGCGAGACGGAGGTCGAGCCGCCCGGCCCGACCGGCGCGTTGGGGTTGGGGATCTTGTCCGCGGTCACGCCGGTGCGTCCGACGCCCGCCTGTTCGGACTGTCCGGCCGGTGAGAAGTCGTTGACGTACATGTCCGCGCGCATCGAAACGCGCTGGTCAGGCCCCATCATGAACTGCAGCTGCCCGATCGCCATCTTCGCCGCGGCGAGGGCGTTCAGGCGCGCCCGTTGGTGCCCCGCCTGGCTCTGCGCGAGACGGCTCTCGATCTGCAGGAACGAGGCGAGGACGATGACCATGAGGACCATCCCGGACATGACCGTCAGGGACAGCACCAAGGAGAAACCGGAACGCTTGGACTTCATCGGTAAATGGGGGTCTGATTAAGGTATCTCCCCTATATGCGATGTCAAAGGATTGGTTACTCACATCTGTAAAAACCAATCATTTAAAACTTCAAAAAGTCGTTTATCAGTCATTTAAAATCATATAATACGGAGGGCTTGCAGGTTTGTTGACAGGCGGAAGGGTAGAGTCGTGGAAACTTTACTGACCGGTGCGGGTACTTTCATCTGGCCTCTGGGGGCCTGCTCCTTGCTTGCCGTTTTCCTCGTCGTGGAACGTTTCCTCGCGCTCCGCACGGACCGGGTGATTCCGCCGGAAGTCTTCGCCGCGGCGATGCGCGGTGAAGCCGTCGGCGGATCGGTCGGCGGCGATTCCGCGGCCGCGCGTCTCGTGGCCTCCTGGCGCGGCGGCGTCTCGGGCGAGGCGCTCAAGGCGCTCGCGCGCGCCGAAGTGGTCCGGCTCCAGCGCGGGCTCCACCTGCTCGACAGCGTGGTGGCCGCGGCGCCGCTCCTCGGCCTGCTCGGCACGGTCGCCGGACTCGCCTCGCTGTTTCCGGCGCAGGGCATGCCTGACCAGACGACGCTGACGCGCGGCGTGGGCCTCGCGCTGAGCACCACCATGATCGGCCTCTTCATCGCGATCCCCTCCCTGGTGGCGTCCAACTGGCTCCACCGCCGGCTCGAGGTGCTCAGCTCGCGGCTCGAGGTGCTGGTCGAGTCGCTCGATTCCGCCCGCCGATGAGCGTCGCCGTCCCGCGCCGCCGTCGGGCGGACATCAACGTCGTCCCGCTCGTGGACGTCATGGTGGTGCTGGTGTTCTTCCTGCTCCTCAGCTCACGTCTGGAGGACGCGCGCATGCTCGGCGTCGTCCCGCCCGCCGCCGTCTCCGGCGCCTCGGGCTCGGCCTCCGCCGCCGCGGTGGTCGCGGTCGACCGCGAGGGGCGGACGTTCCTCGAGGGCCGGGAGGTCGCGCCCGCGGCGCTCGTGGCCGCGCTGGCCGAAATGGCCCGCACGCGGCCCGGAACCGAGGTGGTCGTCGTCGCCGACGAGCGGTCGCAGACCGGCGCCGCGGTGCGCGCCCTCGACGCCGCCGGCCGTGCCGGTCTCTCCGCCCGTCTGCTCACCCGCCCCGAACGTTGAACTTCCCCATGGAAGCCTCCGACCGTGAAATGATCCGACTCCTCGAGTGCTATTCGCAGGCCCACGGGGTCTCCGGCCATGAGGACGCGGTGCGCGCGATCTTCGTCCGAGAGACGCCCGGTCGCGTCCATGCCTGCGACGGCCTCGGCGGCGTGACCGCCTCGCCGGCGCAGGAAGGGCGGGGGCCGCGCGTCGTGCTCACCGCGCACATGGACGAGATCGGCTTCCTCGTGCAGTCGGTGACGCCCGACGGCTTCCTCCGCCTGGTGCCGGTGGGCGGCTGGCCCGACGGCGTGCTCGCCGCCCAGCGCCTCCGCGTGCTCTGCCGCGCGACCGGCCGCGAGCACCTCGGGATCGTCGCCGCGCTGCCGCCGCACCAGGGCGGCGCCCAGGCCGGCTCCGTGGAGCGCATGCTCGTGGACGTCGGCGCGCGCTCCGCCGAATCGGTCGCCGCGCTCGGCATCCGTCCCGGCGACCCCGTCGCGCCCGACGGTCCCTTCTCGCCGCTCTCCGAGCCCGGCCGCTACGTCTCCAAGGCCTTCGACAACCGCGCCGGCATGACGGCGCTCACCCTCGCGGTGCGTGAGCTCGACGCCGGCCCCGCCTGCGCCGCGGACATCATCGCGGTCGCCACCGCGCAGGAGGAGGTCGGCTGCCGCGGCGCGGCCGCGGCGGCGCGGCTCTCCCGTCCCGACGTCGCCATCGTGCTCGAGGGGCCGCCCGCCGACGACGTGCCCGGCCTGCGCGGGGCGGATTCGCAGGGCGTGCTGGGCGGCGGCGTCCAGGTGCGCGCCTACGATCCCACCGCGATCATGAGCCCGCGCCTCGTCGACCTCGCGCTCGACGTCGCGGCGGATGCGGGCGTCCGTGTCCAGCTCGCGGTGCGCCGCACCGGCGGCACCGACGCGCGCGCCTTCCAGGCCTTCGGCCAGGGCGTGCCGGTCATCGTGCTCGGCGTGCCCGCCCGGGGCATCCACACGCACCAGTCCGTGATCGACGCCGCCGACCTGCGGGACTGCGTCACGCTGGCCGTGGCGCTCGCCCGGAGGCTCGGCCCCGGCGCCGTGGCCGGGCTCACGAAGTTCCTCTGACCGGTCCGCACTATCCGCTTGTTCGGCCGCCCGTCTCGGGCGAATGTGAAGCCCTCCCCATGAGCGCGGACAAGAAGGCCAATGACAAGGACGCACGCCGGCCCGGCTTCGAGGCCGAGCTCGCCCGTCTCGAGAAGCTGGTGGAGTCGCTCGAGGAGGGCGAGGTGCCGCTCGACGAGCTCGTGGCCAAGTACGAGGAGGGTATGCGCCTGCTCCGCTCCTGCCAGGAGGGCCTCAAGGCCGCCGAACTGCGCATCTCCGAGCTCGGCCGCCGCGAGGAGAGCCGGGACTGATGTCCCTGCTCGGCTCCATCCGCGGGCCCGCGGACGTCCGCGCCCTGCCGCCCGCGCTGCTGCCGCAGCTCGCCGCCGAGGTCCGCGAACGCGTCGTCGCGGTCACCGCCCGCAACGGCGGCCATGTCGGACCCAACCTCGGCGTGGTGGAGCTCACCCTCGCGCTCCACCGCGTGTTCGATTCGCCGCGCGACTGCTTCGTCTTCGACGTCGCCCACCAGGGCTACGTGCACAAGCTCCTCACCGGACGCGGCGGCGAGGGCTTCGACCGCATCCGGCAGACGGGCGGACTGAGCGGCTTCCTCACGCGCGAGGAGGGCCCGCATGACGTCTTCGGCGCCGGTCACGCGGGCACCGCGCTCTCGGCGGCCGTGGGCCTGGCCAACGCGCGCGACCGGCTGGGCGAGGACTCGCACGTGGTCGCGGTCATCGGAGACGCGGCCCTCACCTGCGGCGTCACGATGGAGGCGCTCAACAACGCCGCGAAGTCGACGAAGCGCCTGGTCATCGTGCTCAACGACAACGAGTGGTCGATCGACCGCAACGTCGGCGCGGTCGCCGACATCCTGAGCCGCCTGATCGTCACGCGTCCTTACAACGAGTCCCAGCAGGGCCTGAAACGCCTGCTCGGCAGGACCCGCGCGGGCACGAAGTTCCTGGACTTCGGCCGCAGCTTCAAGCGGCACGTGAAGAACTGGTTCACGCACAGCTCCTCGCTCTTCGAGCAGTACGGCATCCGGTACGTCGGGCCCGTCGACGGCCATGACCTGCCCTCGCTCGAGCGTTACCTCGCCTTCTGCAAGGACGCCCCCGGTCCGGTCATCCTGCACATCCGCACGGAGAAGGGGCGGGGTCTGCCCGCCGCGCTGCGCAATCCGGAGAAGTTCCACGGCACCGGCGCCTTCGACCCAGAGACGGGGGACAGCCTCGCCTCGGGCGCGCCCGGCGCCCCGCGCGCCTGGCAGGACGTGTTCGGCTCGCTGCTGGTCCGCGAGGCCCGCGCCGACACGCGCGTGGTGGGCGTGACCGCCGCGATGCCCTCGGGCACGGGCCTCTCCCAGCTGCGCAAGGAGGTCCCCTCGCAGTATCACGACGTCGGCATCGCCGAGGAGCACGCCGCGCTGTTCGCCGCCGGCCTCGCCGCGCGCGGATTGCGCCCGGTCTGCGCCATCTATTCGACCTTCCTGCAGCGCGCCTACGACATGGTCATCCATGACGTCTGCCTGCAGCGGCTGCCGGTCACGTTCTGCATGGACCGCGCCGGTCTCTCGCCGCAGGACGGCGCGACGCACCACGGGCTCTTCGACATCGCCTACCTGCGCTGCGTCCCGAACGTCACGCTGATGCAGCCCAAGGACGAGGATGAGCTCGCCGACATGCTGCACACGGCTCTGGAATCGGGCGCGCCGATGTTCATCCGCTACCCCCGCGGCCCGGCCGCCGGCGTCGCGGCCAAGGAACGTCCCCGCAGGCTCACGCTGGGCGAGGCCGAGGTCCTCCGCGAGGGCGCCGAAATCCAGGTCTGGGCGCTGGGGTCCTGCCTGCCGGACGCGCTCCGCCTCGCCGACGGCCTCGCCGCGTCCGCGGGGGTCCGCGTCGGGGTGGTCAACGCCCGCTTCGTCAAGCCGCTCGACCGGGCGCTCCTGCTCAGGCAGGCCGACGCCGGCGCGCGTCTCTTCGTCACGCTGGAGGACGGAGCGGTCACCGGCGGATTCGGCTCCGCGGTGCTGGAGGAACTTTCGGCCGCCGGACGCCGTGCGCAGGTCGTGCGTCTGGGCTGGCCCGACCGTTTCGTCGGTCACGCCTCGGACGTCGCCACGCTGCGCGCCACGCACGGCCTGTCTCCCGAGGCCATGCTCGCCGCTGCCCTCGAGGGTTGGCGCCGCGCCTGATCAGCGCGCGGCCTTCTCGGCCTCCTCGATCCTGCGCCGCATCTCCTCGGCGCGACGCACCGCATCCTCGGCGTGCTTCGTCGCCTCGTCGAGCCGGTCGGAAAGCCGCTTCTCCCGCGCCGACATCTCGGCGAGCCGGGCGTCCCGCGCCTTCACCGCCTGCTCCCAGCCGGTGATCGCGCGGGACCATTCCTTCGTGCGATCCGCGTAGGCCTGACGCTCGCGGAGCGCCTCGGCCTGGGCCTCGTCGCGCAGGCGCCGCGTCCGGTCCAGCTGCGTGCGCAGCTCCGCGAGGTCCTCGCGCAGGCCCTCCGCGCGCGCCTTCTCGGCGGCGAGCGCCGCCGAAAGTCCGCCCAGCCGCTCGCTCCCGGCCTCGAAGTCGCGGCGCGCCTCGAGGTCGCGCCGCCACAGCAGGGCGGAGGCCGCGAGCAGCGCGGCGACCAGCGCGAACTGGACCGAGCGGAGGGTCATCGTGCTTCGGACGACGGCTCCGAGGCGAAGCGCACCTCGGTGATGCCCGCCTCGCCGACCGCTTCGAGCGCGCGGGTCATCGCCGCGAAGGGCGTGCGCGCGTCGCCCTGCACGAGGGCGGGCCGGCCGGGCGAGGCCTCGGCCCGCCGACGCAGTTCGGCCACGAGCTCGTTGCGCCCGAGGGCGCGCCCGTCGAGCAGCAGCGTGCCCGCGGCGTCTACGGCCACCACGAGCGACCGTTCGGGCGAAGCGGTCCCCTTGGAGGAGGCCGGCAGGCGCACCGGCGCGAGAGCCTGGCTCTGCGTCATGCCGAGCGTGGCCAGGATGAAGGTGGCCAGCAGGAAGAACATGATGTCGATGAGCGGGACGATCTCGATGCGTCCGCCCTCATGCTCCTCGCGCGGCCTGCGCAGCCGGACCGCCATGTCAGCCGCGGCGCCCCGTCTCGGGCGCGGGTTGGAAGTCGGCGACCGGCCGGCCCGCGGCCGCGGCCGCGCGCAGGGCGATCTCCGCCTGGTTCACCGCCTGCTCGAGGTCATGCCGGAGGGACTGCTGGCGGCGGTGGAAGTAGTTGTGCGGCAGCAGGCAGAGGATGGCGATGCCGAGTCCGGCCGCGGTCGCGATCAGCGCCTCGCCGACGCCGCCGCTGACCTTCGCCACCGCGAGCTGCTCCGTGCCGATGAACGAGAAGCTGCCCATGATGCCGACTACGGTGCCCAGCAGGCCGAGCAGGGGTGAGAGCGTCACGAGGGTGCTGAGCAGCCACTGGCGCGCCGCGGCCTCCTCCATGGACTCCTCGGCCCGCAGCTGCATGGCGGCCACGGGATCGGTCCGGCCGTTGGCCAGGCCCGAGCGGAGCGCGGTGAGGAAGGGCGAGCGGCCGGCCGAGGTCGCTTCCCAGGCGGGTCCGAAGTTGCCCAGTCTCACGTCCCAGAGGGCGCGTGAGAATTCCGGGTCATCCCGCAGGCGGTTGACGCGGCGCCACCACAGGGCGCGTTCGGCCACGGTCGCGACGGCGAGGATGAGGCAGGCCAGGAGGGGCCACATGATCGGACCTCCTTTGACGAAGGTCTCCACGGCGGCGTTGGCGAGGTGCGTGTTCACTGGAGCTGGAATCGGATGGAAATCTCGTAGTGCCGGACCTCGCCGGCGGTGAAGCGCCACTGGCGCAGGATCGTGCCCACGGCGGCGTCGTCGAGGCGTTCGCAGCCCGATGAGTCGGCCGCATGGGCGTGACGCACGCTGCCGTCGGGGTCGACGTGGAAGCGCACCTTCACCACGCCGCTCTCCCGTCGGCGCAGGCATTCGTAGGGATACTCGGGCCAGGGCTGCACGCCTGCCACGTCCGCGACGTTGAGCACGGCCGGAGAGGCGGCCGTGCCGTTGGCGGAAGCGGGGGTGACTGGCTTGGTGGCGGACGCGGCGGTCCGGCTCACCTCCCGTCGGGCGGGAACGGAAGGAAGGTCGGGCAGGCGGAGCTCCGGGAGCGAGGCCACAGGAGCGAGCGGAGCGGGGGCGGGGACCGGTGAAATCTCCGCCGGGCCGCCGGTCTCAGCGGCTGAGACGGTTGCGGCGGAGAGCTTGGTGGGGTCGAGTTTCACGAAGGCCGGCTTGGGGCGGACCTCCGGAGGCGGCGGTTCGCGCAGAGTCGGGGCTTCCCGCACCAGGCCTGCTGCGGACACGACGAGCGCCACCACGCAGGCAGCCGCCGCCAGGAAGTCGGCGATGCTGTGGGGGGTGCCGCTGTCCGGGTCGCGGGTCATGGGGAGAGGGTCAGATTGCGGACGAGTCCTGCTGAGGCAAGGCGTGGATGCATGGGACGGCCGGCAGGGCTCTCAGAACCTGATTTCTCCGCCCAGGAAGACCGTGCGAGGGGCGTTGGTGCGGGGTCCGAGAGGGGCGCGGCCGATGATCTCGCGGCGGTCGAAGAGGTTCTGCACGCCGCCCACGATCCTGAAGGCTCTCGTGATGCGGCGTCCGAGGTTGAGGTCGGCCGTGAGCAGGCCCGGGATCCGTCCGTCCATCGCCGACGGATTGCCCACGCCGCCGCCGTCGGCCTGCCGGACATCGCCGTTATAGCCCGTGCCCCAGGTGGCGGAAGCGTAGGAGAGGTCGACCGAGCCGTTCCAGTCCGCCGTCTCGAAGCCGATGCCGGCCGCCAGTTTCCATTCGGGGACGTAGGGCATCTCGTTGCCGTCCCGTCCTCCGGCGAACACGCCCGCTCCGTTGCCCAGCCGGGCTCCGTCGATGCCTGCGAAGCGCGCGTGGGTCCACGTGGCGCTGAGGTGGATCGGAAGGCCGAACGACCATCCTCTCGCCTTGCCATGGTCGTAGCGCGCGAGGGCCTCGAGCCCGTAGGACACCGCCCCGCCTCCGTTGCGCGAAGGCAGCAGACCGCCTGCGTCGATGCCCACCAAGGGGGCGATGAGGTCGTCGAAGTCCGTGTGGAAGGCCACGAGTTCCCAGCTCGAGGACGCGTCCCGCCTCCGGAATCCGAACTCCTTGCCGAGGCTGCTTTCCGTGCGCGTGCCCAGGTAGTAGCCCGAGGGGTTGGCCGCGGCGGTGCCGCGATAGACGCCGCCGAAGAGGGCGTCGGAGCGTGACAGCTCGAAGGTGAAGCCCAGTCCGCCGGAGACCAGCTCCGTGTCGACCGGTTGGTAGGCGCCGGCGGCGGTCGTGTTCGCCATGTCGAGACGTTCGTAGCGGATCCCGGGCCGCAGCGTGAGGGAGCCGAACTTCATCGAATCCTCGACGAAGAAGGCGGCCGCGACCGTCTCCTGGAATCCCGCGCCGGTCGCGGGGCCTGAGACGCCCGCTCCGATCACGCCGTCGACGACCGCGTGGTCCGTGCGGCGGTTGGTGCCTCCCGCCGTGTCGCGATGCACGCGCAGGCCCGTGGTCAGCTCATGTCGCACGTCCCCGGTCACGAGGCGTCTGGTCAGGGAGCCCTGCCAGCCGTAGGCCTCGTGCGCCCGCGTCGCCGCATTGGTGAAGAACGAACCGTCGTTGGCGGGGTTGATGTCTCCCCGCAGGACGGCCAGCGAGGCGGGATCCATGAGCGCTTCGGCCACGTTGGCGCGCAGGACGGCTCCGGTCGTGGTGGTCAGGCCGTCGAGACGGTTCCACACGCGGTTGAAGCGGTTGTAGTAGAGTGCTGATTCGAGTCTCAGCGAGGCGTCCGGCTCCGCCGTCCATTTCAGGTGCGTCCGCCGCTGCCGGGCCTCGTGCCGGTCGAACTGGCTCGAGGCGTAGCGGCGGTCGGGGTTCGTCAGGAGGTCCGCCTCCGCCACGCCGGCGTAGGACTCGTCGGCGCCGAACTCCGTTCCGCCCAGCTTGAACTCGAACTTCTGGCGCAGGCCGCCCGAAGGCTCCCACGACAGCTTGAGCATCGGCTCCGTTAGCTCGTAGCCGCTGCGGCGACCCACGCCGTCGACCACGCGGAAGCCGTCGGTGTACTGACGATGGTATTCCACGAGATAGCCGAAGCGGCCGGACGCGGTGGATTCGGTCGCACCGACCCACGTCTGGTTGAAGAACGTGCCGAAGGTCCCGTAGGTCAGCCGGGAAAAGACCGAGGGGGCGGCGCCTGTCGGGATCGGGGTGGAGAGGAAATTCACCGCGCCGCCGGTCGTGTGCGGTCCGTAGAGCACCTGGCTCGAGCCCTTGAGGAACTCCACCGCCGACATGCGCGCCACCTTCGGGAAGAAGTAGGCGTTGGGCGAGGAGTAGGGCGACGGCGCCATGAGGATGCCGTCCTCCATCAGCGTCACCTTCGTGCTCCGCGTGCCGTCGACGCCGCGGATCGAGAGGTTGGGGAAGTTGCCGTAGCCGTCCTCATCGCGCACGAAGACTCCAGGAGCCTGAGCGGCCACCTGGGTGAGATTGAGATAACCGCGTTGGCGGAAGTCGTCCGCGGAAAGCACCGTCGCTGACCCTGGCAGCAGGAAGGCATCCGGCGCGATGCCGGTCACCGTAAGAGGCGCCAGTTGCGCGGTCGCCGTCGGAGAAGGGTCGATCGTCTGGGCTTTGACGAGCGTAGCGGCCGCGACGAGCGCGATAAGGGAGAGACGCATGGATTGAGTGGAAAAGATGAGACTCATTCTCAACCGTCAAACTTGAAATTGAGTCTCATTCTCATCTCATTACAAATAAACGTTCAAACCCATGAAGTTCAAGTTCTTGTGTTATCGCTTCGTCCTAAGCAATAACCCCATTTGAGCCGATGCGCTCGGACTCCTCGGGCTTCAGCTCCGGCCGCCGAAGTTGCCGCCTCGGCCCCGTCGCCGCTCGTCACCCCTTTGCTTCTGCGCCTCGGGTTCTTCGGCCAGTCGGAAGTCCACCTGCCGCTTGAAACGATCGACCCGGTCGACCGTCACGCGCACCTGTGATCCCGGGCTGAAGCGTCGCCCCGTGCGTCCGCCCATCAGCATGTCGCCGCGGTCGTTCAGGCGGTAGTAGTCGTCCGTCATGGTCGAGATGTGCACGAGCCCGTAGGCGTTCGAGGCGGTGAGTTCGACCATCAGGCCGTGGGCGCGCACTTCGGTCACGGTCGCCTCGAAGACGTTCTTCTTCTCGCGGCCCGCCTCGCGCTCGAAGAGCTCCAGCAGCTTCACTTTCACCGAGTCGCGCTCGGCCTCGGAACTGTTGCGCTCCGTCATCGACACGTGCTCGCAGGTGCGGGTGAGCTCGCCCAGCCCCGGTGAGCGGGGCGCATCCTTGGGCGCGGAGCGCACCCCGCGCTTGGCCAGCTGGGCGTCGAAGATGCGGTGCTCCACGAGGTCGGCGTAGCGGCGGATGGGCGACGTGAAGTGCGAGTAGTGGCGCTTGGCCAGGCCGAAGTGCCCGTCGGACGAGGGGCGGTAGCAGGCTTGCTTGAGCGAGCGCAACAGCTGGATGCGGATCGCATAACCGTCCTCGCGGGTCTTCAGGTCGCGGAGCAGCTTGACCATTTCGGTCCGGTGCGTGAGGTCGCCCACCTTGAACCCGTTGGCCGCGAGTTCCTCCCGCAGGGCGCCGAGCTTCTCGGGGTCCGGCTCGTCGTGCACGCGCGACACGTGGGGCACGGAGGCCTGGTCGAGGGACTTGGCCACGCACTCGTTGGCCATGAGCATGAACTCCTCGATGAGCTGGTGCGACGCGTCGTGCTCGACCACCTCGGTGCGGTCCGCCCAGCCGTCCTTGTCGACGTAGATCTTGATCTCCTTCATGTCGAGGTCCAGCGAACCCTTGCGGAAGCGTTCGGCGCGGAGCTTGGCGGCCACCGACCACAGGTCGGCGATCATCCCGCGCACCTCGTCGAGCTCGGCGTCGCCGAGCGAGGCCAGCGGGCGTCCCGGCGAGCCGGTCTGGTGCGGGGGCGGCGCGGGGAGGGCTCGCACGGCCGCGTTGTCGTCGCCGCGGAGGAAGGCGAACGCCTGCTTGTAGGTGAGGCGCTTGCGGCTGCGGATGACCGAGTTGGCGAAGTCCGTGCGCAGCAGGCGCGCGTCGGCGTCGAACTCGCAGATCACCGTCTTGACCAGCCGGTCCTCCGCCTCGACGAGCGAGCAGAGGCCGCTGGAGAGCGCGTGGGGCAGCATCGGTATGACCGTGCCGACCAGGTAGGTCGAGTTGCCCCGTTCATGGGCCTCGACGTCGAGGGCCGAGCCCGGACGGACGTAGTGGGAGACGTCGGCCACGTGGATGCCGACGCGCAGGCGTCCGTCGGGCAGACGTTCCACGGAGAGAGCGTCGTCGAAGTCCTTGGCGTCGTCAGGGTCGATGGTGATGGTCGGGATCGCGCGGAAGTCCTCGCGGCCGGCGAGGTCGGCGGGCCTCACCGTGTCGCCGAAGGACGAGGCCTCCGCCTCGACCGCGGGCGGGAACTCCGGCCGCAGGCCGTAACGTCGCAGGATCGCGAGGTATTCGGCCATCGGCGTGTGCGTCGGGCCGAGCACCTCGGTGACCGTGCCGGTCGGGCTGAGGTTGCGACGTTCCCAGGCGTCGAGCCTCACCACGACCTTGTCCTCGACCTTGGGGACGGGCGTGAGTCCGCTCCGGGCGGGGTCGCGCACCACGATCTCTCGGGAGATCCGGGGGTCGTCCGGCAGCACGTACCACTGGAGGCGGTTGCGGAAGAGCGTGCCGGGCAGCTGCGTGAGCGCGCGTCGCACGACGCGCACCACCGTGCCGGAGCCCCAGTCCTCGCCCATGCGGTCGCGTCGCACCGGGTTGGCGCGCACCAGCACGCGGTCGCCGTGCAGCGCGACGTGGGTGTCGGCGGCGTCGACGTGCAGCTGGTCGCGCGGCCGCTGGCCGGGCTCGGCGTCGAAGATCACGCGCGCCGAGCCGCTCGGACGGAAGAGGATCGTGCCCTCCAGCAGCCCGTCGTCCTTGACGTCGGTGCGGGGAAGCGCGAGCAGCACGCCCTTGTGCGTGACGACGGCGCCGGCCTTGAGCAGGCGCGGCATCACCTTGCGCAGCTGGGCCAGCTCCCGCTTGCCTCCGCCGAGGGCGTGCACGATGGCCTCGAGGCGCATCGGGCGGTAGCCGGGACGGGCCAGGAACTCGAGCAGCGTGCGTTCGGCGCTCATCTCAGGCGGCCCCGAGCAGGCCGCTGAGGAAGGGCATCAGCTGCTTCTTGCGGCTGACGACCCCGGGCAGGTCGAAGACGTACGGCGGCTGCTTCTGCGGGTAGGTGATGGCGTGCAGCACGGCCTCCTCGCCGCGCACGAGCAGCACCGAGCCCTGGGTGTCGATGTCGGTCACCAGCAGGCAGGAGAAGCTGAGGCCGTTCTCGCGCCGGTAGCGTTCGAGCGCCTCCAGCAGCCCTTCGCTGGCCTTCCAGAAGTTGCCGTAGCCGAGCTCCTCCACCTGGGCCACCGAGAACCGGCGCTCGCCTTCGGCGTAGAGCTTGCAGTCCGTGCGCACCGCGGCGTCGGGCGGCACGGTCGCGAGCACCGAGCCGGCGTTGAAGATCATGTCGGCCAGGGCGCGAGGATCGGCGTCGGCGATCCTCGCGAGCCAGTGCAGCAGGTCCGCGTCGAGCGGGGTGCTGGTGGGGCTCTGCAGCAGCAGGGTGTCGGAGATGATGCCGCACATCATCAGCCCGGCGACCTGCGGCGAGGGCGTGAGGCCGGCGGTGCGGAACATGTCGGCCACGATGGAGCAGGTGGATCCCAGCGGGCGGTTGAGGAAGAGGATGGGCTGGGCGGTGTGCGGGTTGCCCAGGCGATGGTGGTCGACGACCTCGGCGATCTCGACCTCGGCCGCTCCGTCCACGGCCTGGGAAAGCTCGTTGTGGTCGACCAGCACGAGCCGGGTGCGCACGGGCTTCAGGATGTCGGTCTTGGAGAACACGCCGACGAGGCGGCCTTCCTCGTCCACGACCGGGAAGATGAGCGCGGAGGACTGGACGATGCGGCGCCTCACCACGGACAGCTTCTCCTGGGGGTGGAAGACCGGGGCGTCCTTCTGCACCAGGCCGCCGACGAGGGTGGAGGCGCGCACGGCCCAGGCGGTGGTGGCGCTGTCGGTGTCGGCGTAGGCGACGGAGACGCGGGCCGCGCGGGCCTTGGCGAGGACGTCCTCCCGCATGCGGTGCCCTCCTGTGACGATGATGAGGCGTACGCCCATCTCGATGGCGCGGAGGTGCACGTCGGTGCGGTCGCCCACGACGATGACGCTCTTCGAGGTGGGGATGCCCTCGACGGTGGCCGACTTGCCGAAGGAATCGAGCTCCATGGCGGCGACGCGCACGTAGAGCTCGTCGACGACGTCAGGATCGAAGGCGACGACCTCCGTGCCGATGGATCCGATGATGGCGCGGATGGAGCTGGTCACCTTGCGCATCGAGGTGGCGCGACGCGGCTTGGGGATGAAGTAGTCGCCGAGCGCGAAGATGGAGACATGGCCGGCCACGCGGCCGTCCCGGCCGATGACGGGCAGGGCGCGGATGTCGTGCCGGTCGAGGATCTCGAGCGCGTGGGCGCAGGTGTCGTCGGCCGTCACGGTGTAGGGCGAGGACTGCATGATGTCCTCGACGCGCGGGGTGACTTCGCCGACGAACTCGGGCAGGGAGGCGCCGAAGCGCTTCAGGATGGCGTCGATGCGGGCGTTGGAGTTGCCGCAGCGGGCGGCGACGAAGCCCTCGTGGCCGGAGGCCCGTTTGAAGGCGGCGTAGGCGATGGCGGAGCAGATCGCGTCGGCGTCGGGGTTCTTGTGGCCGATGACGTAGGTCTTGGCGGGAGCCGAGGGCTGAGCGGAAAGGGTAGGCGGGACGGACATCTTCTGGGCCGGCCGCGCAGGGCCGTCCGGCGGTTGTAGGCCCGGGACGCTCCGCATGGAAGAGGGAAGTGACGCCTGAGCGGAAATGGCGTCAGGCCTCAGCCGGCCGCAGGGTAGTCGACGTAGCCCTTGGGGCCCGGGGCGTAGAAGGTCGACTCGTCCGGAACGTTGAGAGGAAGGCCGTCCTTCAGACGCCTAGGCAGGTCCGGATTGGCGAGGAAGGGGACGCCGAAGGCGATCGCGTCGGCCCATCCTTCCTGGATCGCGGCCTCGGCCTGCGCGCGGTCGAATCCGCCCGCGGTGACCATCGGTCCCTTGAAGCAGTCGCGCAGTTCGCGCGGCCCGATGCCGTCCTTGGCGCCATGGGCGACGTCCTGCGCGGTGACGCGCGTCACGTGGGCGTAGGCGAGGCCGAACGGCGAGAGTTCGCGCAGGAGATGTCCGAAGGTCGCCAGAGGGTCCGAGTCCTTCATGTCGTTGAAGACGCCGCCGGGGGAGAGACGGATGCCCACGCGCTCCGGCCCCCAGACGGAACAGACGGCGGAAGTGACCTCAAGGGAGAGGCGGCAACGGCCGCGCAGGGATCCGCCGTAGCCGTCGTCACGCCGGTTGGTGCCGTCGCGCAGGAACTGGTCGAGCAGGTAGCCGTTGGCGTTGTGGATCTCGACGCCGTCGAAGCCGGCCTCCTTGGCCAGGCGGGCGCCGCGCACGTATTCGGCCACGATTCCGGGCATCTCCTCGGTCTCCAGGGCGCGCGGCGTCACGTAGTCCGCCATCTCGGAGCCGGTCCAGACCTTGCCCGCGGGACGGATGGCGGACGGAGCGACCGGCGTTTCGCCGCCGGGCTGGAATGAGGGATGCGAGATGCGGCCGACGTGCCAGAGCTGCAGCAGGATGCGGCCTCCCGCGTCATGCACGGCCCGGGTGACCTTGCGCCAGCCTTCCGCCTGGGCCTCGGTGTAGATGCCCGGCGTGTCCGGGTAGCCGTGGCCCCTCGGGGAGACCGTCGTCGCCTCGGCGATGATCAGGCCGGCGGAGGCGCGTTGCGCGTAGTACTGCGCCATCAGGTCCGTCGGCACGTTGCCCGCGCCGGCGCGGCAGCGCGTGAGCGGCGCCATGAGCACGCGGTGCGGCGTCTCGATGGCGCCGAGACGGCAGGGGGAGAAGAGTTTGGACATGGAAGAAGCAGGGACGACCGTCCGTCCCGAGCGGAGCGGCTCAGTGGGCTCCGCCCGCCTGACGCTCCGCCTCGGCCTTCTTGACGTCCCACTTGCGGTGGGCGTCGGGCAGCGTGCCGCCGAGCTCGTAGAGACGCGCCTTGTCGTTGACCATCGCCTCACGGGAAAGGCCGGTCATCGAATACTGCGTCTGCAGCCAGATGGCCTCCTCGGGACAGACCTCCTGGCACAGCCCGCAGTAGATGCAGCGGAGCATGTTGATCTCGAATTCCTTCGGGGCCTTCTCCACGTGCGCCGTGGGCGCGTCGGCGGAGATCTCACCGGGCGTGATGCGGATGGCCTTGGGCGGGCAGACGAACTCGCAGAGCTGGCAGGAGACGCATTTCTCGCGGCCCTCGGGGTCGCGCACGAGCGTCGGCACGCCGCGGTAGTTCTGCGGGATGGCGGGGCGCTCGTCGGGATACTGGAGCGTCACCGGCGGACGCACCATGTTCTCCCAGGTCACGCGCAGGCCGGCGAGGATCTGCGGCAGGTAGGTGCGCTCGGCGAGGGTGAGCGGACGGCGTTCGACGACTTTGACGGCCATGGGCGTGGGTCTATCGGTTGAAGGCGTACCAGGCGAAGTACGCGAGGAGGTTGACGATGGCGGCGGGGAGCAGCACGCGCCAGCCGATCCGCATGACCTGGTCGTAGCGGAAGCGCGGCACGGTCCAGCGGACCCAGACGAAGAAGAAGAGGAAGAAGGCCAGCTTCAGGAAGAAGGCCGCCAGTCCGGCCAGCGTGGCCACGACGCCGGTGCCCACGGTCGGCAGCCAGGGCAGCACGTGCCACCCGCCGAGGAACATCAGGATGAAGAGCGACGAGCCGATGACCATGTGGCCGTATTCCGCCACGAAGAAGAGCCCGAACTTGAACGACCCGTATTCGGTGTGGAAGCCGCCCACGAGGTCGGTCTCCGATTCCGGCATGTCGAAGGGGTGACGGTTGGTCTCGGCGAAGACGCAGATGAGGAAGATCAGCGCGGCCAGCGGATGGCACAGCACGTTCCAGGCGCCCTTCTGCGAATCGACGATCGCGACCAGGCTGAGCGGGCTGTCGACGCCCGGCGCGGCGGTCGCGAGGAAGACGGTGAGGACCGAGAGGCCCATCGCCAGCTCGTAGGAGATGAGCTGGGCGGAGCCGCGCACGGCGCCGAGGAAGGGATACTTCGAGTTGGCCGACCAGCCGGCGAGCGCGATGCCGTAGACGCCGAGGGAACTGACCGCGAACATGAACAGGACGCCGACGTCGGCGCCCGGGCAGAGCGCGATGACGTTGCCGTCCGGCAGGCGCCCGAAGGGCAGCATGACCACGGTGGCGAGCGCGGGCGCCAGCGCGACGATCGGCGCGAGCACGTAGTAGCCCTTGCGCACGTGGCCCGGGAGCGGGTCCTCCTTGAACAGGAACTTGAGTCCGTCGGCCGCGGGCTGGATGAAGCCGCCCTTCATCAGGAAGGTGCCGAGCAGCGGAATCCATGCGATGAGCGGATGGCTCGTGCGGTTCGGCCCGATGCGGCCCTGGATCCAGGCGGAGGCCTTGCGCTCGAGGAGCACGGAGTAGCCCGCGATGGTCATGAGCACTCCGATGACGATCACCCCGCGTGCGGCCGCGAAGGGCCAGGAGGGAGAGGCGAGGAGGTCGAGCAGGAAGGATTCCATGGGTCTCAGGCCAGGGGCGCGTGCTTAAGGAGACGGCCTTCGGGGAAGCGCAGGCCGGACCAGGCGGAGCCGTCGAGCTGCACGCCCTCGGCGGGGAGCTTCGCGCCGTCGAGGCACGCAAGCTGCGGCAGGGCGGAGAGGTCCTGCCAGACCTTGGAGGCGTCCGTGCCGCCGAGTCGGGCAATCGTGAGGGCGTCGGGCATCACGCCGGCGGGACCGGGCACGGCCTGTGCGAAGGCCTGCAGGCGGAACTGGCAGTTGATGAAGGTGCCGTGCTTCTCGAAGACCGTCAGGCCGGGGATGACGACTTCGGCCGCGGCCGTCGTGGCGTCGGCGTGGGTCCCGATGACGACCGAGCGGACCTTGGCGAGAAGGGCGGCGGAAAGTCCCAGCGCGGTCACGTCCTCGCGGCAGACGAGCAGCGTGCGCACCTTGCCGGACTCGATGTCGGCGGCGAGTGCGCGCAGGTCGGCGTCGGCCTCGCGGGCGGTGAGGCCGGTCACGAGCGCGCCGCGGAAGTTGGGCGTGCGGTCCTCGGAGACGAGGAGACCGTCGCCCTTGCCGACGTGGGCGGGGACGTAGGCGGACGCGCCGCGCGCGATGACGAGCCGGGCGAGGAGCCGCTGCTCCTCGACGGAGAGCCGTCCGGACCCCACCACGGCGAGCGGTCCCGAAGCGAGCGCCGCCGAGGCGGCGGCGAGGGCCTCCTCCGCGGTCGCCCGCACCCCGCGCACGGTCGCGTGGCGCAGGCGGTTCTCCGCCGTGACCTGCTTGTAGAGTTCGCGGCCCGAGTCGGCCATCCAGGTGTCGTTCACCGCGTCATTGCGGCGCGGCGTGATGCGGTGGATGACGCCTTCGCGCGACCAGACGGTCGTGTTGGCGCCGGCCGAGGACTCCGTGTCGATGCTCGGCGTCTGCTTCAGGAACCAGACCCGCATCTTGAAGCGGAAGTCGGTGCTCGTGAGCGCGCCCACCGGGCAGATGTCGACCGTGTTGAGCGAGTAGTTGTGGTCGAGCTCGCGGCCGGGGAAGCAGGTCAGGGTGTTGAACGAGCCGCGGTTGACGAAGCCCAGCACGGGATCCTTGGCGATCTCCGAGGTGAAGCGGACGCAGCGTGAGCAGAGGATGCAGCGCTCGTCGTCGAGCGTGACGCGCGGCCCGAGGCGCGTGC
>CAZRPB010000016.1:0-24110 GCA_964601955.1 uncultured Klebsiella sp.
GCGCCAAGCACCAGATCCTGCCGATCTCCCAGCTGGGCGTGCTCCAGATGACGCGCCAGCGCCACACCGAGTCCAACACCACCTCGATGTACACCGCCTGCCCGCACTGCCAGGGGCGCGGCATCGTCAAGAATCCCCGCACGGTCTCCGTCGAGGTGCAGCGCAAGCTGCTCAGCGTCATCCGGCGCCTGCGCGAGACGCACGGACCCGACAAGGAGCTGGAGATCAACATCCTGCTCCACCCGGTCAACCTCGAGCGCATCGTCACCGAGGACCGCGACTTCTTCCGCGACCTGATGAAGTCGTGCAGGGTGAAGCTGGGCACCAAGGCCGACCCCACCTACAGCGTCGAGTCCTTCCGGCTCTTCGACGCCTCAGGACGGGAGCTGCGCTGAGCGGCGTCCCGGCCGGAAGGCCAGCAGGCGCAGTCCGTTGAGGCACACCAGCACGGTGCTGCCCTCATGGACGGCCACGCCGACCGTCAGCGGCGCTCCCGCCGCCACGACGTAGGCCGCCATGCCGAGGGCGGCGGCGACCGACAGCGTGACGTTGACGCGGATCGCCCGTCGGGCCGCCCGGCTGAGCTCGATGGCGTCGACCAGCCGGCCGATGCGGTCGTCGGGCAGGACCACGTCGCTCGACTCGAGCGCGGCGTCGCTGCCCCGCGCCCCCATGCCCACCGCCACGTCGGCCGCGGCCAGCCCGGGCGCGTCGTTCACCCCGTCCCCGACCATCGCGACCACGTGGCCGCCCGCCGAGAGGCCGCGGATTGCGGCCATCTTGGCGTCCGGCGTGAGCGCCGCGCGGTAGTCGCGCACCCCGAGCTGCTTCGCCGCCGCGGCGGCGGCCTCCTCGCGGTCGCCGGTGAGCATGAGCGTGCGGATGCCCCGGCGAGCGAGTTCGGCCAGCATGGGCGCGCTCTCCTCCCGGATGCGGTCGATCAGCGTGACCCGCACGGAGATCGTGCCGTCCGAGGCCCAGACCTCGCTGACGATCGCGCCCGGATCGACCGCCGCCGGGGGCAGTCCGGGACAGCCCGCGAATTCCCGGGTGCCCGCGGCCCAGCGCCGTCCCGCGACCGTGCCCGAAACGCCCTGGCCTGGCGAGACCGACAGGCCTTCGACCGGCGTCATCTCCGCGCCCTCCTTCTCGCAGGCGCGGATGACGGCCGGTGCGAAAGGGTGCGTCGTGCCCGCCTCCAGGGAGAGCAGGGCGGAGAGCGAACGGACGCGGTCGGCCTCCGGCGGAGTCACCTCGATGCTCGCCACGTCGGGTTCGCCCGCCGTGAGCGTGCCCGTCTTGTCGAAGCACACGCAGTCGACGTCCGCCAGCCGCTCGACGGCCGCGCCGCCGCGGAAGAGGATGCCGTTGCGCGCGCCGGCGGCGATGGCGGCCAGCACCGCCGAGGGCACGGAGAGCACCAGCGCGCAGGGACTGAGCACGACCAGCAGGGTGAGTGAGCGGTAGAGCGCCGACTCCTCGCCGCCCGTCGCCGGCGACCCCAGGGCGACCCTCGCTGCGAACAACGCCGCGCTGGCGGCCAGCGTGAAGACGGCGTAGCGGTCGCCCCAGCGGTCGATGGCCCGCTGGGCGGGCGCCTTGCTTTCCTGCGCCTCCCGGATGAGGCGCACGATGCGGTGCAGCGCGCTGTCCTCCTGCGTCCGTACGACCCTGGCCGTCAGCCGCCCCCAGCCGTTGAGCGTGCCGCCCGACAGCGGGTCTCCCGGCCCCTTGCGCACCGGCCGCGCCTCGCCCGTGAGCGTCGATTCGTCCGCCTCGCTCTCCCCGGTCTCGGTGCGGCAGTCGGCCGGCACCAGCTCGCCCGGCAGCACGGCCACGAGGTCGCCGGGCCGGAGTGACTCGACCGGCACCATGCTCTCCGTCCCGTCCGCGCCGATCAGACGTGCGCGCCGCGGCGAGCGGTCCAGCAGCGCCTCGATGGCGCCGCGCGACCGCTCCATCGCGTACCGCTCGATCGCGCCCGCCGCCGAGAACAGGAACAGCAGCAGCGTCGCCTCGAGCGGCTGGTCCAGCGCCCACGCCCCGCCGGCGGCGAGCAGCATCAGCAGATGGACGTCGGCCCGGCCGCCGCGGAGCGACTTCCACGCCTCGCGGGCGGCGTCCCAGCCGCCGGCCGCGCAGGCGAGGACGGCCAGCGGACGGCCCGCCGCGCCGTCCGCGGCGAAAGCCAGC
Organism: uncultured Klebsiella sp.; assembly: GCA_964601955.1. Lineage (GTDB taxonomy): Bacteria > Verrucomicrobiota > Verrucomicrobiia > Opitutales > UBA953 > UBA953. The sequence continues at coordinate 2,194 of CAZRPB010000016.1, forward strand.
GCGCCGCAGGCGCCGCACGCCGCGGCCAGGGCGGCCTCGCGTCTCCACCTCGCGGTCGTTCCGCGCGCCGCGTCCTGAGTGGTCATCGCGGCGCTGACGATGCGGCGCGCGTGACGCGCCGTCAACCGCGCGCGCGTATCCGAATCGCGTTTACACCGGGCGTCGCGCGCGCCTCGGACGCGTCGCGCCGGGGAGGGTGAAATTTCCTCTTGCGCATCCGCGCGCATCTCCTAATAAGGATGACAAGAGTTAACCGCGACGTGACGAACCGAACCGAACCCCTCAGCGAAAGTCTCATCACCGTGTCGCTTCCCGAGAAGCTCCACTCCGAGACCGTCGCCTTCCAGCAGAGGTCGGGCTTCGCCACGCTCTCCCAGGCGATCCGGCATGCGCTGGACCGCTACACTGACTCCCGTCCCGACCTGGAGGCCTCCCGGTCGCGCCAAGTTTCTTTCCGAGTACCGTCGGAGCTCCGCAGCAGGATCACCCGCCAGGCGCGCAACGCCCGGGTGAGCGTGGGGCGAATCGTCAGGGTGGCGCTTCAGGCGCTGCCCTTTAACCCAACAACGACCCAAAATAAGGAAAAAACTATGGCTAAGAAGAAGGCCGCCAAGAAGAAGGGCGCCAAGAAGGCCACCAAGTCCAAGAAGAAGTAATTCTTCTTAGACTTTCCGTCCTCCGGGGCGGATGGCGCCGGCTCCGCCGGTCAAACAAGGACCCTCGCAAGGGGGTCCTTTTCTTTTCCCTTTTCACCCGGGCGCCCGAATGGGCTTGAAACCGCCCGTCCTGAAGCGGTTTCCTGTGGGACTGAGCCATGAGCAACCCCTCCTCCGGACGCATCACCATCTCCCAGGGCAAGCTGAACGTCCCTGACCGCCCCGTCATCCCCTTCATCGAGGGTGACGGCACGGGTCCTGACATCTGGCGCGCCTCGGTGCGCGTGCTCGACGCGGCCGTCGCCAAGGCCTACGCCGGTCGCCGCCAGATCCAGTGGCTCGAGGTGCTCGCCGGGGAGAAGGCCTTCAACCGCACTCAGAACTGGCTGCCGGAGGAGACCCTCACCGCCTTCCGCGACTACCTCGTGGGCATCAAGGGGCCGCTCACCACGCCGACCGGCGGCGGCATCCGATCCCTCAACGTGGCGCTGCGCCAGCAGCTCGACCTGTACGTCTGCCTGCGCCCCGTGCAGTGGTTCACCGGCGTCCCTTCTCCGGTCAAGAACCCGGGCAAGGTCGACATGGTCATCTTCCGCGAGAACACCGAGGACATCTACGCCGGCATCGACTTCGAGGCGGGTTCCGAGATCGCGCTCAAGACGCTGGAGTTCATCAAGGCCAACTTCCCCAAGGAGTTCAAAAAGATCCGTTTCGGCGGCGAGGAGCCCGCTTCGGTCGGCGTCGGCATCAAGCCCGTCTCGCGGCCCGGTTCCGAGCGTCTCATCCGTTCCGCCATCCGGTACGCCATCGAGAACAGGCGCAAGTCCGTGACCCTCGTCCACAAGGGCAACATCATGAAGTACACCGAAGGCGCCTTCATGAAGTGGGGCTATGAGCTGGCCCAGCGCGAGTTCGGCGCCGAGCCGATCGACGGCGGTCCCTGGTGCAAGATCCCCGAGGGCAGGCCGGGCGCCGGCATCGTCATCAAGGACGCCATCGCCGACATCACCCTCCAGCAGGTCCTGACCCGCCCGACCGACTTCGACGTCATCGCCACCCTCAACCTGAACGGCGACTACCTCTCCGACGCCCTCGCGGCCCAGGTCGGAGGCATCGGCATCGCCCCCGGCGGCAACATCAATTACCTGACCGGCCATGCGATCTTCGAGGCGACCCACGGCACCGCGCCCAAGTACGCCAACAAGGACGTGGTCAACCCGGGATCCGTCGTGCTTTCGGGCGAGATGATGCTCCGTTACATGGGGTGGGTCGAGGCTGCCGACCTCATCCTCAAGGGACTCAACGGTGCCATCGGCGCCGGACGCGTCACCTACGACTTCGCCCGCCAGATGCAGGGTGCGCAGGAGATCAAGTGTTCGGAGTTCGGCGACGCCATCATCGCCGCGATGTGACCGGCGGCCGCGTCGCCGGCCCTTGGGACTTGCCACCTGCCCCGCCCGGGGCAGGATGTCCCCGTTCATCATGAAGAAGCCCGCCATCACCGCCCTCGCCCTCGCCGTCTGCGGAGGCGCCTCCGGCCAGGAGCCCGTCAAGCAGCTCGATTCCGCCCAGTTCGCCAAGGACCTTTCCGTGCGCGCCGAGGTCGGCTGGCAGGCCAAGAACGTCTTCCGCGGCAAGGAGCGATCCGATGAGGACGGCCTCTTCCAGACCAAGGTCGGCGTCGAATACTTCGTCCCCGGGGTCAGCGGGCTTTCCGCCTACGCCTCCTTCTTCAATGCCGACGCCATCGAGCGTTCCTACGCCTACGGACTGCGCAAGACCGTCGGTGACGCCGTGGTCGACGCAGGCTACCTGCGCATGACCTCGCCCAGCGCCAAGTTCTTCAGCAACGCCGCGCAGGGCTTCACCCAGCTGCGAGCCGAGGACGAGGCTTACCTCGGCGTCATCCTGCCCAAGTCCTTTCTGCAGCCCGCCCTCTACGTCAATTACGGCTTCAATCTCGATCAAGTCGTCGTCGAGGGTTCGCTCTACCACGACTTCAAGGAAGTCGGCCCATTCAAGCTCGACGTCACCCTCCGCGGTTTCGCCGGCAATCTCTTCGCCAATGACGCCCTCGACGACGGCTCAGGGGCCCAGAACGCCTACGCCTACGCCGGCGCCGGCCTCGACCTGTCCAAGTCCGTCGGGCAGGGGTCCGTCATCGGCGTCGGGGTCAATTACGCCGTGAACAACGACAATCTGGCCGCCACCCGCAATTCCCAGGTCTGGACGGGGGTCTTTGCCAAGTTCAGGTTCTGAAGGGCCTCGCCCCATCGAGGGGGATGAGGGTGCGCAGAAGGGGGTTTGGAGGGCCAAACCCCCTCTTTATTCGGGTGTTGACGAGCATGGGGGCGTTCCCATGTTCCGCCTTTCCCTCTTTATGAAGACCACGCTCGCCAAGAACGTCCAGCTCAAGGACAAGACCTGGTACGTCGTTGACGCCAAGGACCAGCACCTCGGCCGTCTGGCGGTCAAGATCGCCAACGTCCTCCGCGGCCGTCACAAGCCCACCTACACGCCCCACGTCGACACCGGTGACTATGTCGTCGTGATCAACGCGGACAAGGTGGTGCTCACCGGTTCCAAGGAACTGGACAAGACCTACATGTTCTACACCGGCTGGGTCGGCACCTCCTACCGCCGCACCGTCGCCGCCATGCGCGCCCGTCGTCCGGAGTTCATCATCACCCACGCCGTCAAGGGCATGCTGCCCAAGAACCGCCTGGCGAACGACATGCTCCGCAAACTGCGCGTCTTCGCCGGCGACAAGCATGACCACGCCGACAAGAATCCCCAGCCCCTGCCGTCCGTCCCCCGCGGCTGAGACCCTTTCCAGAAGTAAATGAGCGCCAAGTCCTCCGCCATCACCGCCGTCGGCCGTCGCAAGACCGCCTCGGCCCGCGTCCGCCTCACCCGCGGCACCGGTTCCATCTCGATCAACGGCCGCCCGGCCGAGGAGTACCTCTACACCGAGGCCCTGGTCAAGTCGGCCACCCAGCCCATCCGCACCGCCGGACTCGAGGGCCAGGTCGACGTCTCCGTCAACGTCATCGGCGGCGGTCCCAACGGACAGGCCGGAGCCATCTCCCATGGCCTCGCCCGCGCCATCCAGAAGCTCGACGCCGGCCTCCGCGCCCCCCTCAAGAAGGAGGGCCTCCTGACCCGCGACGGCCGCATGCGCGAGCGCAAGAAGCCCGGCCGCCCCGGCGCCCGCAAGCGCTTCCAGTTCTCGAAGCGCTGAGCTTCCCGGACAGGAACGACCAAGGCCCCGGCTCCCCGGGGCCTTTCTTTTTCCGTGTCCCCGGGACCCGCCTCCCTTAATCCTCCACCATCCGCAAAGCCATGTCACAGCCCGTCATCAAAGTCGGCGTCGTCGGCGCCTCTGGTTACACTGGCGAGGAGCTCGTCCGGGTGCTGGCGCGCCATCCGCGCGTCCGCCTCGCGGCGGTGTGCTCCCGCACCCTCGCGGGCAAGGCCGTCGCCGACGAGCTGCCGCGCCTGCGCGGCGTCGTGGATCCCGCGCTCAGGTTCTCCGCCTCCTCGCCCGAGGAGTGCGCCGCCTCCGACGTCGACGCGTGGTTCCTCGCGCTGCCGCACGGCGTGGCGGCCGAATACGCGCGGCCGCTCGTCGCCGCCGGACGGAGGGTCCTGGACCTCTCGGCCGACTTCCGTCTGCGCGACCTCGCCCTCTATCGGAAATACTACGGGCACGACCATCCCGCCCCGGAGCTGGCCTCGCAGGCGCGCTACGTCATCCCGGAGCTGCAGACGGATGACTCCTGGAAGTCGGCCCGGCTCATCGCATGCCCCGGCTGCTATCCCACCAGCGCGCAGGTGCCGCTGATCCCCCTGCTGCGGGCGGGCCTGCTGCGGCCCGAGCCCGGCCGGCTCGTCATCAATTCCAGCAGCGGCGTGTCCGGCGCCGGCAAGAAGGCCGACGTCGCCTTCCTCTTCTCCGAGCGGGACGGCTCGATGAAGGCCTACGGCATCCCGGGCCACCGTCACATCGCCGAGATCGAGGAGCAGTTCTCGGCCGCGGCGGGCGTCCCGGTCGTCGTGCAGTTCAGCCCTCATCTCGCGCCCATGCACCGCGGCATCGCGACCACCGTCGTCGTCCCGGCGCCCGGCGTCACCGCCGCCCAGGTCGAGGAAGTCTGGCGTCGCGCCTACGCGGGACGGCCGTTCGTCACCCTGCTGGCCTCGGGGGACTTCCCTGACACCGCCCATGTCGCGGGCACCAACCGCGTCGCCGTCTCCGTCGTGTCCGACGCGCGCACGGGCAACCTCGTGATCACCTCCGTCATCGACAACCTCCTCAAGGGCGCCGGCGGGCAGGCCGTGCAGTGCCTCAACCTCATCATGGGCTGGGACGAGGCCGACGGCCTGCGCTGAGGACGACCGTTCCGCCATGTCCATCGAGTTCATCGACGATTCACCCGGCCTATCCGACGTGCCCGGCTTCCGCGTGGGCGCCGCCGCCTGCGACATCCGGAACAAGGCGAATGGACGCCTCGACCTCGCGCTGGTGGTCGCCGACCGGCCTTGCGCGGCCGCCGGCGTCTTCACCACCAATGACGTCAAGGCCGCCCCCGTGCGCCTCTGCCAGCGCCTGCTCGCTTCGGGAGGAAGCGTCCGCGGCATCGTGGGCAACAGCGGCAACGCCAACGCCTGCACGTCCGTCCAGGGCGACGCCGACGCCGCTGAGACCGCCCGTCTCGCCGCCGCCGCCCTCGGCGCGCCGTCCGACGTCTTCCTCGTCTGCTCCACCGGCCGCATCGGCGAGCTCCTCCCGATGGCCAAGGTGGCCGCGGGCGTCGCGGAGGCCGCCAGTCGTCTTTCGCGCGTTTCGGCCGAGGGCCGCAGGGCCGCGGAGGCGATCCTGACTTCCGACACCCGGCCCAAGACCTGCACCGCACGGTTCGTCCATGGCGGCAGGACCGTGACCGTCTCCGGCATCGCCAAGGGCGCCGGCATGATCGAGCCCAACATGGCGACCATGCTGGCCTTCGTGTGCACGGACGCCGAGGCCGCCCCCGCCTTCCTCAAGGAGGCCCTCAGGGCCGCCTCGGACGGCTCCTTCAACTGCGTGAGCGTGGACGGAGACATGTCGACCAATGACACCGTCCTCCTGCTGGCCTCCGGCGCCTCGGGCGTGAAGGTCGGCCCGGAGGGCGATCCCGCCGCCACCGCGCTCTTCCGGGAGGCGCTCGGCCGCGTGTGCTTCGCCCTCGCGGAGAAGATCGTCGGCGACGGTGAGAAGATCACCAAGGTCGTGTCCGTCGAGGTCGAGGGCGCCCGCAGCCGCGCGGATGCCGAGAAGATCGCGCGCGCCATCGGCAACTCGCTGCTCGTGAAGTCCTCCTGGTTCGGCGAAGACCCCAACTGGGGCCGGCTCGCGGACGCCGCCGGCTACGCCCGCACCGGTCTCGACGAGGCGAAGCTGGACATCCATTACGGTGACGTGCCTGCCGTGCTCGCCGGCCGTCCGCTGCCGGAGAACAAGCCGCGCTGGAAGGAGGTCGTGAAGGCCGCCCGCTTCACGGTGCGGATCGGCCTCGGACTCGGCGACGGACGCTTCCGCCTGCTCGCGTCGGACCTGACCGACGGCTACGTGAACTACAACAAGAGCGAGTGAGGCCTTTTTTCCGTTTGCCCCCCGTCCCGCGTCCGCAACGCTCCGCAACCGTCCGATGACCACTCCCGCAGCGCAGAAGTCCGAGGTCCTCCTCGAGGCGCTTCCCTACATCCAGAAGTTCCGCGGCTCCACCTTCGTGGTGAAGTACGGCGGCAGCTTCATGGACGATCCCAATCCCGAGGGCCGGGACCGCGTGGCCACCGACATCGCCTTCCTGGCCGCGGTGGGCATCCAGGTCGTCGTCGTCCACGGCGGCGGCAAGGCCATCACCCGCGCGATGGAGAAGGCCGGCATCAAGTCCGAGTTCCGGGGCGGCATGCGCGTCACCGACGCGGCCACGGTCAAGATCGTCGAGGAGACCCTCAACGGCGAGATCAACGGACAGATCTGCGAGTCGCTGCGGGCCCGCGGCGCCAACCCCCTCGGCATGCCGGGCAACCATGTGAACCTCTGCCAGCGCCTGATGGGCGCGGACGACCAGGGCAATCCCGTGGACATCGGCTACGTGGGCGACATCCGCTTCGTGAAGGCCAAGCTCATCAAGAAGGCCCTCGCCGACGGCTTCCTGCCCGTGGTCTCGCCCGTCGCGCTCGACGAGGCCGACCAGCCCCACAACACCAACGCCGACGTGGCCGCCGCGGCGGTGGCCGACGCGCTCCGCGCCCGGCGCCTGATCTTCATGAGCGACGTGCCCGGCCTGCTCGCCGACGCCAAGGATCCCGCTTCGCTCATCACCACCCTCAAGGTGAGCGAGGTCGACGAGCTCAAGCGCAAGGGCGTCATCGCCGGCGGCATGATCCCCAAGGTGGACAGCGCCGTGAAGGCCCTCCGCGAGGGCGTGCGCCGCGTCCACTTCATCGACGGCCGGGTGCCCCACGCGCTCCTGCTCGAGGTGTTCACCGACCGGGGCATCGGCACCGAGATCGTGCACGGCTGATGGCGGGAGAGACTCCAGATCCCGCCGCGGAGCAGTACGACCGGCACGTCGTCCGCAGCTACGCCGCCCCGGCGCTCACCCTCGTGCGCGGGCAGGGCAGCCACGTCTGGGACGCGGCCGGCCGGCGCTATCTCGACTTCGCGACCGGCATCGCCGTCAACGCGCTCGGCCATTCCCATCCCGTCTGGGTGCGCCGCGTCCAGGAGCAGGCGGCCCGGCTTACGCATGTCAGCAACCTTTACCGGAACGAAGGGCAGGGCGCCCTCGCCGCGGCCCTGGCCCGTCGCTGCGGACCGGGCCGCGCCCTCTTCTGCAACAGCGGCGCCGAGGCCAACGAGGCGCTCCTCAAGCTCGCCCGCCTGCACGGCGTGCGCAAGTCGGGCCAGGAGGGCACGTGCCACGGCGTCGTCGTCGCGGAGAAGGCCTTCCACGGCCGCACCTTCGGCGGCATGTCCGCCACGCCGCAGGAGAAGATCCAGAAGGGATTCCGTCCGCTGCTGACCGGCTTCACCGCGGTCCCGCTCAACGACCTCGCGGCCTGGGACCGCGCGATCGACGCGCGCACCACGGCCGGCGTGCTCATCGAGACCATCCAGGGGGAGGGCGGGGTGAACCCGGCCTCGCATGAGTTCCTCCGCGGCGTGGAGCGCATCTGCCGCGAGCGAAACGTGCTGCTCATGATCGACGAGATCCAGTGCGGCGTGGGCCGCACCGGCCGTTTCTTCGCCTACGAGCGTGCCGGCATCCGGCCCGACGCCATCGCCATGGCCAAGGGGCTCGGCGGAGGCTTCCCCATCGGAGCCATCTGGGTCGCGCCTCCTCACGACGACCTCTTCACCGCCGGCTCGCACGGCACGACCTTCGGCGGCGGCGCGCTCGCTTCCGCCGCGGCGCTGGCCGTGCTCGAGGTCATCGACCAGGAGGGGCTGCTCGACAAGGTCACGCGGCAGTCCGCGCCCTGGCATGAGAGCCTCCGGGGGCTGGTGCGGCTGAGACCCGATCTCGTCGCCGAGGTCCGCGGAGAGGGCTACATGGTCGGCGTCGCGCTCAAGTGCGACCCCGTGCCGGTCTGCGTCGCCCTGCGCGAGGCGGGGCTGCTCACCGCGCCCGCCGGCGGCGTCGCGGTGCGGCTTCTCCCGCCGCTGACCGCCTCGGCCCGGGAGCTCGAGGAGTCGGTCGAGGTGATGACCCGGGTGATCGCGGATTGGAAGCCCGCCTGAGCGGCCTCCGGAGACCCAATTTTCCTCTGTCCAAACCCGCCGTCAGCGGTAGATTCGACCCTTTCCCGAGATGCGCCATTTCCTCAAGGAGACGGACCTCACCGCCGCCGAGACCGCCCGGGTCTTCGAGAGCGCCGCACGGATGAAGTCCGGCCGGGGTTCGGAGTCCCCCGCGCTGGCCCGGCAGTCCTGGGGCCTGCTCTTCTTCAAGAAGAGCACCCGGACCCGCGTCTCCTTCCAAGTCGGCGTGCATGAGCTGGGCGGCCTGCCCGTGATGCTCAATGCCGACGACATGCAGATCTCGCGCGGAGAGACCGTGGCCGACACGGCACGGGTGCTCTCCCGCTACCTCCACGGCATGGTCATCCGCTGCCACGAGCATGCGCTCCTCGAGGAGTTCGCGGCCTCCGGGACGATGCCCGTGGTCAACGCGCTCTCGGACTTCCTCCATCCCTGCCAGTTCCTGACCGACATGTTCACGCTGGCGGAGCGGCTTTCGCCCGGCCGTCCGGACCGTTACCTTGAGTCGCTCAAGGGCAGGAAGGTCGCCTTCTTGGGAGACACCGCCTGCAACATGGCCAACTCCTTCGTGCTCGGCGGCGCCGCCCTCGGCGTCGAGGTCGCGCTCGCCGGCCCCGCCGGCTATGAGCCCGGCGCCGAGATCCGCGCGCAGCTGAAGAAGGACGGGCTGGCCGGCACCTTCTCGTTCACCACCGATCCGGAGGCCGCGGTGAAGGGCGCCGACATGGTCTACACCGACGTCTGGGTGAGCATGGGCATGGAGTCCGAGAAGGCCGAGCGCCTCCGGCTCATGCAGCCTTACCAGGTCAACGCGAAGCTGATGTCCCTGGCCCGGCCCTCCGCTCATTTCATGCACTGCCTCCCGGCCCACCCCGGCGAGGAGGTCTCCGCCGAGGTCCTGCAGGGGCCGCAGAGCATCGTCTTCGACCAGGCCGAGAACCGCCTGCACGTGCAGAAGGCCGTCCTCGCCCACCTCGCCGCCGCGCGCTGAACTTTCCCCCTCACACCATGAGCAAGAAGAAGAAAATCGTCCTGGCCTACTCCGGCGGACTCGACACGTCGGTCCTCCTCTCCTGGATCAAGGAGCGTCATGGCGCCGAGATGATCGCGTTCTGCGCCGACATCGGCCAGGAGGAGGAGCTGAAGGGCCTCCGTCAGAAGGCGCTCCGCACCGGCGCGTCCAAGCTCTACGTCGACGACCTTCAGGCCGAGTTCGCCCGCGACTTCATCTTCCCGATGATGCAGGCCGGCGCCATCTACGAGGGTCAGTACTACCTCGGCACCTCCATCGCCCGCCCGCTCATCGCCAAGCGCATGGTCGAGATCGCCCGCAAGGAGGGCGCCACCGCCATCGCCCACGGCGCCACCGGCAAGGGCAACGACCAGGTGCGCTTCGAGCTCACCTGCGCCGCCCTCGCGCCCGACCTCGAGATCATCGCCCCCTGGCGCAACGAGGCCTTCCGTCGCGACTTCCCCGGCCGTGCCGAGATGATCGCCTACTGCGCCAAGAACCGCATCCCCGTCGAGGCCAGCGCCAAGAAGCCCTATTCCTCGGACCGCAACCTGCTGCACATCTCCTATGAGGCCGGCATCCTGGAGGATCCCTGGATGGACGCCTTCCATCCCTCCAACAAGGCGATGTTCAAGCTTTCCGTCTCGCCCGAGGACGCGCCCTCCAAGCCCGAATACGTCGAGCTCGAGTTCCGCCAGGGCGACTGTGTCGCCGTCAACGGCAAGAAGCTCGACCCCCTCGGCGTCATGCGGACCCTCAACCGCCTCGGCGGCCGTCACGGCGTCGGCCGCGTCGACATGGTCGAGAACCGCTTCGTGGGCATGAAGAGCCGCGGCGTCTATGAGACTCCCGGAGGCACCATCCTCCACTTCGCCCACCGCCAGATCGAGTCGCTGACGATGGACCGCGAGGTCATGCACCTGCGCGATTCCCTCGTGCCCCGCTACGCCACGCTGGTCTACAATGGCTTCTGGTACGCCCCTGAGCGCCTCGCGCTCCAGGCCCTGATCACCGAGTCCCAGCGCAACGTGACCGGCACCGTCCGCGTGAAGCTCTACAAGGGCAATGTCTACGTGGCCGGCCGCAAGAGCGCCCGCTCGCTCTACAATCCGCACATCGCGACCATGGAGGCCGACCCGACCAAGGCCTACAATCAGGACGACGCCACCGGCTTCATCCGTCTCAACGGGCTCCGCCTCCGGGTGAATTCCAAGGTCAACGGCGTCGGGAATCTCAGCCGCACCGCGCGCTGAGTCCTGCCGCAGCCGGCCGACAGGGGCGTCCTTCAGGGCGCCCCTGCTTGTTTCTGACTGGAGGCGCGGGTCGGAATCGAACCGACGCATGGGGCTTTTGCAGAGCCCGGCCTTACCACTTGGCTACCGCGCCGTTCCTGTCGAAGGCCGTCAGACTGCCCTTCGCCTTTTCTTCTTTCAAGGGTTTTTGTGCAAGGGCTTCCCTTCCGCCCGGCCTGGGCTTAGTTTCCGTCCATGACGCAGCCGCCTTTCCGCATCGGCACCGGCTTTGACATCCACCCGCTCAAGCCTGGACGGCCCTGCGTGCTGGGCGGCGTCACCATTCCCTCCGAAGTCGGACCCGACGGTCACTCGGATGCCGACGTGCTCCTGCATGCGGCCGCGGACGCGATCCTGGGCGCCGCCGGACTGCGTGACATCGGCACGCTTTTTCCCAACACCGATCCGGCCTGCAAGGGCATGGATTCGGCCGTCATCCTGCGTCGGGCGGCGGACGAGGCCGCCAGGGCCGGCTGGTCCGTCGGCAATCTCGACGTCGTGGTCATCGCGGAGCGTCCTAAGCTGTCCGCCCATGTGCCCGCCATCTGCGCCCGGGTGGCCGAAATCCTGGGCATCGACCCCTCCCGGGTGGGGGTCAAGGCCACTACCAACGAAGGGATGGACGCGGTGGGGCAGGGCAGGGCGATCTCGGTCCATGCGGTTTGCCTGCTTTTTAGGGCCTAAGGCCCCCTTTGTCGGGCTCCAATGGCGATTCGGTCTTGTCAAAACGGGGTAAAACGGAGATGTTGAACGACCCTCCCTTGCCGGAGGAGCCGACATGGAAAAGACCCTCATCATCCTCAAGCCCGACTGCATGGAGCGCCGTCTCGCCGGCATCGTCCTCGCCCGGTTCGAGGCCGCCGGGTTCGACATCCAGGCCTGCAAGATGACTCGGCTCACGTCCGCGGTCCTTCGTGAGCATTACGCCCACGTGGCGGACAAGCCCTTCTATCCGGACATCGAGGCCTTCATGTCCTCCCGCCCCGTCATCGTGGCCGTGCTGACCGGTGAGAACGTCATCGCGCGCGTCCGCGAGCTGCTCGGGCCTACCAATTCCAAGGTCGCCCCCAAGGGCACCATCCGCGGCGACTACGGCACCGAGATGATGCGCAACGTCTGCCACGCCTCCGACAGCCCGTCGGCCGCCGAGGCTGAGATCCACAGATTTTTCCGGCCGGACGAAGTGCACGCCCTCGAGGCGAGCCGAGTCTGATCCGGACATAGCTCCAGCAGGTCCCGTCGTGCGAGCGACGGGCCTGCCTTTGGCTTTGTCATGATTCGGGCCGGCCTCATCCTGCGTCCGATGGCCTTGCACTGCCCTGACTGCGGCCTGCCGATACCGACGGCGGAGGTGGCGCCGTCCGCGGGACTCGCCGTCTGCCGGCTGTGCGACCGCACTTACACGCTCGCGGCGTGCCAGGAGGCGCTTCCGATTGAGGAGCGCGTCGACCTTCCGCTCGGCGCCCCACCCAAGGGCGTGACCCTCGCCGAGGGGATGGACGGCTTCCGGCTGACTTTGACGACGCGCAGCCCCATGGCCCTCTTCCTCGTCCCCTTCACGCTGTTCTGGGCCGGAGGCTCGCTCGGCGGACTGTACGGCACCCAGATCGCCAAGGGTGAGTTCAACCTCATGATGTCGCTCTTCGGCATCCCGTTCCTCATCGGCTCCGTCTTCCTCATCGGCTTCACGGCCATGACCGTCGCCGGGCGTCAGGTCATCGAGCTCAAGGGCGGACGTCTGCACGTCCATGCCGGCGCGTTCGGCCTGCGTTGGGGCCGCTCGGTCGACTGGCGTGACGTCGAGTCGGTGCGCCTCCATGAGAGGCCCGCGCGGGGTCGGCGCCGATACGGATCCGTGCACGAGGTCGAGGTCTCGGTGCGCGGTGACAAGCCTCTCTCGCTCGGTTCCGGAATTGATCCCGAGCGCCTGCGCTGGGCGACCCGGTTCCTGGCCGCCCGCATCCGGCTCGGGCGCTGAATTCCCCGTTGCCCTCGGGCCGTGGTCTTGGGCAATGTGCGTCCATGCTGGACCCGAAGCTGCTCCGTGAGAACGTCGACCTCGTCCGTCAGGGCGTGGCCCGCAAGAAGTTCCAGGTCGACCTCGACGCGGTGCTCGCCGCCGATGACGCGCGCCGCGCCGCCCTGGCCGAGTTCGAGGCCGCACGTTCCGCCCAGAACGCCGCCAACAAGGAGATGGCCGCGCTGCCCAAGGGGACGCCCGAGTTCATGGCAAAGGTCGCCGAGATGAAGTCCGCCTCCGCCCGCGTGAAGGAGCTCGAAAAGCGCGTGCAGGACGCGGAGTCCGCCTGGCACGCCGCCGCCCTCGCCGTCCCGAACCTCCCCCACGAATCCGTGCCGCCGGGCCGCACCGAGGCGGACAACCGCGTCGTCTCCGAGTGGGGCGACGTCGCCGCCCTCGTTTCGGCCTCCGCCCGGCCTCACTGGGACATCCCCTGGTTCTCCAAGGCGGTGGACTTCGAGCGCGGGGTCAAGGTGACCGGCGCCGGATTCCCGTTCTACGTCGGTGACATGGCCCGCCTCGTCCGCGCGCTCGTCCAGTTCTTCCTCGAGGAGGCCGGCGCCGCCGGCTACCAGGAGGTGCACGCCCCGCTGCTCGTCAACGCCGCCAGCGCCACCGCCACCGGACAGCTGCCGGACAAGGAGGGGCAGATGTACCACGCGCAGACCGACGACTTCTACCTCATCCCCACCGCCGAGGTGCCCGTCACCAACTTCTTCCGCGACGAGATCCTCGAAGAGTCCTCCTTGCCCGTGAAGCGCTGCGGCTACACGCCCTGCTTCCGGCGTGAGGCCGGCAGCTGGGGCGCGCACGTGCGCGGGCTCAACCGCCTGCATCAGTTCGACAAGGTCGAGCTGGTCAAGTGGGTGCATCCGTCCAGGTCCTTCGACGAGCTGGAGTCGCTGCGCGGCGACGCTGAGCGCCTCCTCCAGAAGCTCGGCCTGCCCTATCGGGTGCTGCTCATCTGCGCCGGGGACATAGGTTTCGCGCACAGCAAGCAGTACGACCTCGAGGTGTGGGCCGGCGGGCAGAAGCGCTGGCTCGAGGTCTCCAGCTGCTCCAACTTCACCGACTTCCAGGCGCGTCGCGCGGGCATCCGTTTCCGGCCCAAGGACGGCAAGCCCGAGCACGTGCACACGCTCAACGGATCCGGCCTCGGCCTGCCCCGCGTGCTCGCCGCCATCCTGGAGAACAACGTCGGCCCGGACGGCGTGGTGCGCGTGCCCGAGGCCCTGCGCCGCTGGTACGGCAAGGACACGATCGCGCTCTGAGCGGGTTGGGTTTGTCAGCCGCCCCCGGCCGCCTAGGGTGCGTCCGTGAACGCAGGCCCGCCCAGCACCGAGGTCCTCCGCGCCGCGGCCGCTTCGCTGCCCCGGCTGCCCCGGCTTGCGGACGATCCCGGCGGACCGCTGCTGGTGGGCGTCTCGGGCGGCGCGGATTCGGTCTACCTCCTCCTGGCCCTGAGCGCGGATGAGGCCTTCGCCGGCCGTCTCGTCGTCGCGCATTTCGACCACCGGACGCGCGGACGCGCGTCCGCGGCCGACGCGGAATTCGTCGCAGCCCTCTGCGCCTCGCTCGGCGTGCCCTGCCGGCTCGGCTCCCGCGCCTCCGAAGGTCACGCCTCCGAGGGCGCGTTGCGTGACGCCCGCGAGGCCTTCTTCGCCGACGCCCGCGCCTCCGTGGGCGCGGCCGTGCTGGTGACCGCTCATCATGTCGACGACGTGGTCGAGACCGTGCTGCTCCGGCTGGCCCGGGGCGCGGGCCCGGGAGGACTCGGCTCCCCACGCGTCCGTCGGCGCTTCCGCGACGGGCATGTGAGGTGGCGTCCGCTGGTGGCCGCCGGACTGCGCAAGCGCGACCTCGCGCAAGCCCTCATCGCGGCGCGCGTGACGTGGCGTGAGGACGCCACCAACGCCCTGCCCGTGGCCGCGCGCAACCGCGTCCGGTCCTGGGTCGGGGGCGGAGCGGACGCGGCGCTCGGTGAGGGCCACGCCGCGGGCTTCGCGCTTTCCGCACGGATCCTCGCGGAATCGCATGACGCCCTCCTCGCGTGGGCGCGGGAGCTCGGTTGCGTTCCCGGTTCGGATTCCCTGGACCTCGCCGGACTGCGCGCCCGTCCCGCCGCGCTCGCTTACGCCGTCCTGGCGGAGCATCTCCGGCTCCTTTCCGGGACCGACGCTTCGCCGCAGTCCCTCGCGCCCGTCGTGGCCGCGGCGCTGGAGGGCGGAGAAGGGCGGTTTTCGCTCTGCGGCCGCGTGCACCGCCTGCGGGCGGGCCGGCTCTCCCTGAGCGCCGAGCCGGCCGCATGGGGCGTGACGCCCAGGCCCCTGCGGCTCGGCGTGCCCGACCCAGAATGCGGACTTATGGCCGAGACCGTGGACGTGGACGAAGCGCTTTGGAGGGCCCTGTCCGGCGGGGCGATTTCCAATACGGAGGAAGTGTATCTCCGGTCGCCTGCGACGGGATTGGTCTGGCGGGGCCGTGCGGAGGGCGACCGTTGCCGTCCGCTGGGGGCGCCCGGCGGCGCCAAGCTCTCCGATCTCCTGATCAACCGCAAGCTGCCCGAGGAGAGCCGCGACTCCCTGCCCGTGGTGCTGACCGGTGATGAAATCCTGTGGGTGCCCGGAATCCCGCCTTCCGACGCCCATCGGCTGGACGGTCCCTGCGGGGGGGCTCTCCGTTTGACTTGGCCTCCCGGCCGGGTAGTCTGGTCCGTCCGATGAGCCAGAATGACGATGACAAGGGCGGGCAGAGAATGAGCGGCAAGCCGGTCCTCGTCTGGCTGCTCCTCATGCTGGCCGTCGTCGCCCTCCTCCAGTTCGCGGGACCCGAGCCCGCGGCCGTGCAGCCTTTCAACGTCTCCCAGGTCCTCACGATGGCCCAGGAGAAGAAGATCCGCACCCTGTCCGTGCGCGAGGATCCCGCCGGCGGCAAGGGGTGGTATCAGATCACCGGCGAGCTGAACGTCAAGGGGGCTGCCGAAGGCGAGAAGTCGCGTTTCTCGGCCGCCGGCCGCCTCACCGACAAGGAGTTCGAGGCCCTGCGCTCCTCCGTGCCCGTCGAGGCTTTCAAGGACGTCCCCGCCCAGACTGGCTGGACCATGTTCCTTTGGAACGTCCTGCCCACCCTCCTGGTTTCCGGCGTCGTGCTGTTCATGATGTACCGGTTCCTCAAGAGCGCGAACCGCGGCGCCATGCAGTTCGCCAAGAGCCGGGCGCGTCTCAACGCGACCGAGAAGGAGACCACCACCTTCAAGGACGTCGCGGGTTGCGACGAGGCCAAGGAGGAGGTCAAGGAGGTCGTCGACTTCCTCAAGGATCCCAAGCGTTTCACCCGCATCGGAGCCTCGATTCCCAAGGGAATCCTGATGGTCGGTCCTCCCGGCACCGGCAAGACCCTGCTCGCCCGGGCCGTGGCCGGCGAGGCCGGCGTGCCCTTCCTCAGCATCAGCGGCTCGGACTTCGTCGAGATGTTCGTCGGCGTTGGCGCGGCCCGTGTGCGCGACACCTTCGAGCAGGCGCGCAAGATGGCGCCCTGCATCATCTTCATCGATGAGATCGACGCGGTCGGCCGCCAGCGCGGCGCCGGACTCGGCGGCGGCAACGACGAGCGTGAGCAGACCCTCAACTCGCTCCTCGTCGAGATGGACGGCTTCGACGGTCAGGCCGGCGTGATCGTGATCGCCGCGACCAACCGCGCCGACGTGCTCGACCAGGCCCTGCTTCGCCCGGGCCGTTTCGACCGCCAGGTCTTCGTCGACCTGCCCGACCTCAAGGGCCGTGAGGCCGTGCTGGCCGTGCACGCCAAGCGCTTCCAGCTCGCCCCGTCGGTGGACCTCGCGCGCGTCGCGCGCATGACCACCGGCATGTCCGGCGCCGACCTGGCCAATCTTCTCAATGAGTCGGCCCTGCACGCCGGACGTCGCAACCGCGACAAGGTCGAGATGTCCGACGTCGAGGAGGCGCGCGACAAGATCGCCTTCGGCCGCGAGCGCAAGAAGGTGATGGACGAGGAAGACCGCCGCGCCACCGCCTACCACGAGGCCGGCCATGCCGTGGTGCAGAGCGTCGTCGACGACGGGCACATGCCCCTGCACAAGGTGACCATCATCCCGCGCGGACGGGCCCTGGGCATGGCGATGCTCATGCCCAAGAAGGAGATCCTCGGCTATTCGAAGACCCGCCTGCTCAACTACGTCTGCATGGCGATGGCGGGCCGCATCGGCGAGAAGGTCGTGACGGGGGACATCTCCAACGGGGCCTCCTCGGACATCAAGCAGGCCACCCGCATGGCCCGGCAGATGGTCTGCGAGTGGGGGATGAGCGACCTCGGACCCGTCGCGTTGGGCGAGAACTCCGACACCGTCTTCCTCGGGCGCGAGATCGCGCGCACGCAGTCGCACAGCGACGAGACCTCGCGCCGGATCGACGAGGCCGTGGCCGCCATCATCAAGGAACAGTATGCCCGCGCCGAGGCCATCCTCGCCGAACACGGGGAGGCGCACCGGAAGGTGGCCGAGGCCCTGCTCGAGCATGAGACCCTCGACGGCGTTCATGTCACCGAAATCCTCCGCACCGGCGCCATCCAGACCCCCGTGGTCGGCGCGCCGGTCGCTCCCGTCCCCCGGGAGCCCTCCGCCGGAAGCGCGCCCGGCGCCGAATCCGCCCCCAGCCCCGCTTGAGGTTTGCGCCTCCCGGCTTCGTCTCCAGCCTCGGAGGCATGGTGATCGGACTCACGGGAGGCATCGGCTGCGGCAAGAGCGCCGCAGCCGCGTGCTTCGTCGAGCTGGGCTTCGTGCATGTCGATGCCGACGCCCTGGCCCATCAGGCCTTGCGTCGTCCGGATGTGGTCGAGGCCCTGAAGGCCAGGTGGGGGGAGGCCTGTTTGGCGCCGGATGGAACGCCTCTGCGGTCATGGATCGCTGAAAAAGCATTCGGGGACAGGGCGGAGCTGGAGTTCCTCGAATCGCTGGTCCACCCGATCGTGGCCGAACTCCGCGGCGCCGCCATGTCCGATGGATCGAAGTCATACGTCGTGGAGATTCCGTTGCTGTTCGAGAAGGGGCTCGCGGCCGGGTTTGACTGCGTCGTCTGTGTCGCCTGTTCCGACTCGGTGCGCATGAGCAGATTGCAGGACCGGGGGCTGTCCGCGGCAGAATCTGAACGACGCATAAAGTCGCAAATGCCTATGGGGCATAAAGTTAAGCTTTCAGATCACGTGATTTGGAACGATGGCGACCGGACGTTCCTGCGCGGCCAGGTCCAGAGGCTGGTCGGAGAGCTTTGCGCCGGCCGAGGCGCGTCGTCCTGAGGATACTTTGCGGTTGCCGCAGGATAGGGGCGTTTTAACTTATTTTTTTACAGCCGTCTCCCCCCAAGGGGACGCTCATCAAAGCCCCTTTTTCCACCCCGGGAACATACGCCTGTGACGTCCGCCGACGATTTTGTCATCCAATTCATCCAGGACAAGGCGCTCGTCTCTCCTGATGACGTCGCCGCCGCCCGTGCCGCGTTGGGCGACCTCAAGGAGGGTCAGAACCCGGACACCGCCGCCTTGGAGCATCTCGTGGCCGAGAAGAAGCTCACCTGGCAGGCCGTCACCACGGCCCTCGGCGCCGAGTTCGACATGGAGGTCGTGGACGTCTCCCAGGTCGCTCCTGCCGATGAGCTCCTCAAGCTCGTCGGTCGCGAGCAGGCCGAGCGCCACTGCATCCTCCCTCTCCAGATGGACGGAGTCGAGCTGCTCGTGGCCATCGCGGATCCGCTCGACACCGAGACCCTCGACTCCCTGTCCCGCGTCCTCAAGGTGCCCCTGCACCCCAAGCTCGCGCCGCCGGATGAGCTCCGTTCCGCGATTGACCGCTGCTACGGCGGCGGCCAGGTCAACGTCGCCTACGAGCAGGTCTTCGGCAAGTCCGAGGACGGCGTCTCCGTCGAGCTGCCGCAGGGCGGCGAGGTCAAGGAGGACGACGCGCCGATCATCCGTTACGTCAACTCCCTCATCGTCGACGCCATCCGCCGCAAGGCCTCGGACATCCACCTCGAGCCGCTCGAGAAGCGCTTCCGCGTGCGCTTCCGCATCGACGGCGTGCTCCAGGAGATGAAGGGTCCGCCCAAGCGCCTGCAGCCCTCCGTCATCTCCCGCCTCAAGCTCATGGCGGACGTCTCGCTCGCGGAGAAGCGCATCCCGCAGGACGGACGCATCCAGGCCCGCACCGGCGGGCGCGACATCGACCTCCGCGTCTCCGTCCTGCCCACCGTTTACGGCGAGTCCATCGTCATGCGAATCCTCGACAAGGAGGGCCTCAAGCTCGGCCTGCCCGAGCTCGGCTTCTTCGCGGACGACCAGGCCAAGTTCCAGTCCCTCATCGGCGGTTCCGACGGCGTCTTCCTGGTGACCGGTCCGACCGGCTCCGGCAAGTCGACCACCCTCTACTCCGCCCTCAACTACATCAACAAGCCGGACCGCAAGATCATCACCGTCGAGGATCCCGTCGAGTACCAGATGGCCGGCATCAACCAGGTGCAGGTGAAGCGCGACGTCGGCATGACCTTCGCCGCGGCCCTGCGCGCCATGCTGCGTCAGGCGCCCAACGTCGTGATGATCGGGGAAATCCGCGACCTTGAGACCGCCGAGATCGCGATCAACGCCGCCCTCACCGGCCACATGGTGTTCTCGACCCTTCACACCAACGACTCCGTCTCCGCGGTCACCCGTCTCGTGGACATCGGCGTGAAGCCCTTCCTTGTCTCGGCCGCGCTCCGCGGAGCCCTCGCGCAGCGGCTCGTGCGCCGCGTCTGCCAGGCCTGCGCCCAGCCCTACGCCCCGACCTCCAAGGAGCTCATGTCCGTGGGCCTGAGCGAGAAGGACCTCGCCGGGGCGACGCCCATGAAGGGCGCCGGCTGCGCCAAGTGCGGCGACCGCGGCTACAAGGGGCGCCGCGGCGTCTTCGAGCTCTTCGTCATCACCGAGGAGGTCCAGGAGATGATCTACGCCGGCTCCACCCTCGTCGAACTGCGCCGCAAGGCGCGCGAGGCCGGCATGCGCACCATGCGTGAGGACGGCCTCCGCAAGATCCTCTCCGGCATGACCACCGTCGAGGAGGTCCTGGGCGCCACCGTCGCGGACGACGTCCTCTGAGCCCATGGCCTACGAACTGGACCAGCTGCTGGAGGCGATGATCGAGAACGGGGCGTCCGACCTCCACCTGCACGTCGGCCGTCCTCCCTCCCTCCGCATCAACGGCTCCATCGTGCCGCTTGACGGCCCTCCGTTGTCCGCGGCGGACACCGAGGCGCTGGCGGCGGGCGTCGTCCCCGGGCACCTGCGCGACCGGCTGGCCAAGGAGGGCGGCTGTGACTTCGCCTTCGCCTTCAAGAAGAAGGGCCGCCTGCGCTGCAACGTCTTCCGCGCCTGCGGCGAGACCGGTCTGGTCATGCGCCTGCTCCCCACGCGCATGTTCACCCTGGAGCAGCTGCGGCTGCCCGGCGTGATCAAGGACCAGCTCCGTCGTGCGCGCGGCCTGGTGCTCGTGACCGGCCCGACCGGCTCCGGCAAGTCGACGACCCTCGCCTCGATGATCGATTGGATCAACCAGAACGAGGAAGGACACATCATCACCCTCGAGGATCCCATCGAGTACGTCCACCCGCACAAGAAGTGCACCGTCACCCAGCGCGAGGTCGGTCCCGACATGCCCTCGTTCGCCGAGGGCGTGCGCGCCGCCCTCCGTCAGGATCCCGACGTCATCCTCATCGGGGAGATGCGGGACCTGGAGACCATCGAGGCGGCGCTCACCGCGGCCGAGACCGGACACCTCGTCCTCGGCACCCTGCACACCTCCGGCGCCGCCCGTACCATCGAACGCATCGTCGACGCCTTCCCCATGGGCAGCCGCGACCAGGTGCAGGTGCAGCTCGCCTCGTCGCTCAGCATGGTCGTCTCCCAGAGCCTCCTGCACACCAAGGACGACGCACGCATCGCCGCCTTCGAGATCCTCATCAACACCGTGGGCGTCGCCGCCAAGATCCGGGACAAGAAGACCTTCCAGATCGCCTCCGACATCGAGACCGGCGCCGCACGCGGCATGCGCTCGCTCGACGCCGACCTCCTCGCGCTGCACGCGCAGGGCGTCGTCTCCGAGGACGAAGTCTTCAATTACTGCCAGGATCCCGAGGCCATGAGGGCCCGCCTGCGCCCGTCCACCGCTTCCTGACCTCCATGTTCGACGACCACAGCGACACCATCCGCGAAATCGCCCTTGAGGCCGGCCTCGTCGACGCCGCCCAGGCCGATGAGCTCTGGGAGTCCCATTCCACCACCGGCAAGTCCTTCGCCGCCGCCCTCCTGGACGCGGGCCTCGTCGACCGGCCGGCCCTGCTCCAGGCCGTGGCCGACCATCTTCAGGTCCAGTTCTATTCGGCCGTCCCCGTCGACGCCGGCTCGGAGATCCTGCGGCTCCTCAAGCCCGCGCAGGCCCACAAGTACCTCGTCGTGCCCGTGGCGGACGAGGCCGGCAAGGTCATCTTGGTCGCCAAGGACCCTTTCAATTCCGCCGCGGTCGGCGAACTGACGTTCATCCTGCAGCGTGACGTCGAGTTCGCCGTGGCCGACCCCGACCAGGTCGACTCCGCCGTCATCCGCGCCTACGGCGAACCCTCGGCCTCCTCGATGGAGGACCTCCTCGGTGAGTTCGACCAGGCCGAGGCCGTCAAGACCGACGAGGACGTCGCCGCCGCCGCCAGCCAGGCCCCGATCATCCGCTTCGTCGACCTCGTCCTGCAGGAGGCCGTCAAGGCCAAGGCCTCCGACATCCATTTCGAGCCCTTCGAGGACCAGTTCCGCATCCGCTACCGCATCGACGGTTCGCTCTACGAGATGGCGCCTCCGCCGAAGAACCTCGCCCCGGCCGTCATCGCCCGCGTCAAGGTGCTCTCCGCCCTCAACATCGCCGAGCGCCGCGTGCCGCAGGACGGCCGCATCAAGACCACGATCGGAGGCCGCGCCATCGACCTCCGCGTCTCGACCCTGCCGACCCAGTTCGGCGAGTCCGTCGTGCTGCGAATCCTCGACAAGACCGTCGTCAACCTGAGCCTCGACGCGCTCTCGATGCAGGACGACATCA
>CAZRPB010000016.1:24120-26167 GCA_964601955.1 uncultured Klebsiella sp.
CCATGGTGAACCGCCCCAACGGCATCTTCATCGTGACCGGCCCGACCGGCTCCGGCAAGACCACCACGCTGTACTCCGCCCTCCGCGAGGTGAACACCGAGGACATCAAGATCCTCACCGCCGAGGATCCGGTCGAGTACGAGGTCGAGGGCATCATGCAGGTGCCGATCAACCATCAGGTGGGCCTGACCTTCGCGGCCGCCCTCCGCTCCTTCCTCCGACAGGATCCGGACACGATCATGGTCGGGGAGATCCGCGACCTGGAGACCGCGCAGATCTCCGTCCAGGCCTCCCTCACCGGCCACGTGGTGCTCTCCACGCTCCACACCAACGACGCCCCCGGCGCCGTCACCCGACTCATCGACATGGGGCTGGAGCCGTTCCTCATCTCCGCCTCGCTGGAAGGCGTCCTCGCCCAGCGCCTCCTGCGTCGCGTCTGCCGCTCCTGCAAGACCGCCTACGAGCCCGACAAGGACGTGGTCTCCATGCTCGAGGTCGACGCGCTGGAGATCGCGGGCAAGCAGTTCTTCTTCGGCAAGGGCTGCCCCGAGTGCAACCGCTCCGGCTACAAGGGCCGCCAGGGCCTCTTCGAGCTGATGCCCATCAACGACGGCATCCGCACCCTCATCACCCAGAAGGCCCCGACCCTGGTGCTCAAGCAGAAGTCAATCGAGTCCGGCATGCGCCCGCTCCGGGAGGACGGCCTCCGATGCATCTTCGACGGCCTGACCACGATCGAGGAAGTCCTCAAGTACACCTGAACCCCTTCACCGAAACACCATGCCCGACTACAAGTACACCGCCATCGACAAGACCGGCGCCCAGACCTCCGGTTCCATCGCCGCCGCCGACGAGGCGCAGGCCCGCCAGAAGCTCATGGCCCGGGGCCTGATGGTCACCGGTCTCGCGGCCGAGGCGGGGTCCAAGTCGCCCGCCGCCGCGCCGGCGCCCCGCGCCAAGAAGGGCGGCTTCGGCTTCCGCTCCAAGGTCACCCAGGACGACGTCACCGTGATGACCCGCCAGCTGGCCACCCTGATCACCGCGGGCCTGCCGCTGCTCCGCGCGCTCGAGCTCATCGCCAAGCAGGAACGCAACCTCGCCTTCAAGGACATCCTCACGAACGTCGCCGAAAGCGTGGCCCAGGGCAACAACCTGTCCGAGGCGCTCCAGTCGCACCCCAAGGTCTTCGACAAGCTGTTCGTCAACATGATCCGCGCCGGCGAGGCCGGCGGCGTGCTGGACAAGGTCCTCGACCGTCTGGCGAGGTTCCGTGAGAAGGCCTCGCGCATCCAGAAGAAGGTCAAGTCCGCCATGGTCTACCCGGGCGTCGTCCTCTCGGTGGCCATCATCATCGTCTACGTCCTGATGGTGAAGGTCGTGCCTTCCTTCCAGAAGCTGCTCGACGGCCAGAAGACCCAGATGCCGCCCCTCACCGAGCTCGTCGTGGGCATCTCCAAGGCGCTCACGGAATTCTGGTTCGTGACCCCGGTGGTGGTGGCCGGCCTCTGGTTCGGCCTCAAGTACTGGCTGGCCACGCCCAAGGGCAAGGCGCTGTTCGACCGCATGATCTTCCGTCTGCCCAAGGTCGGCACGTTCGTGCAGATCGTCTCGGTGTCGCGCTTCGCCCGCACCTTCGGCACCCTGATGGCCTCCGGCGTCCCGATCCTGCAGTCCATCTCCATCACCCGTGACACGCTGGACAACGTCGTGATCGCGAAGTCGCTCGAGCGCGTGCATGACCGCGTCCGCGACGGCGAACCGCTCTCCGTCCCCCTCGAGCAGTCGGGCGTCTTCCCCCAGATGGTCACCTCCATGATCCAGGTGGGCGAGGAGACCGGCCAGCTGCCCGAGATGCTCAACCGCGTCGCGGACATCTACGACGAGGAGGTGGACAACGCGGTCAGCGCGCTTACCTCGATCATCGAGCCGGTCCTGATCGTCTTCCTGGCCGTCGTGGTCGGCACGATCGTGCTCGCCATGTTCCTGCCGCTCATCGCGCTCATCACCAAGATGACCGGCGGAGGCTGAGGTCCGAGGCCACGAGGCC
>CAZRPB010000017.1:0-25695 GCA_964601955.1 uncultured Klebsiella sp.
GCGGTCTGCAGGAGATGGCCATCGCGCGCGGGGTCATGACCAAGGTCTTCGGCCTGCCGGTCTTCCGGCCCGACGCCGCCATCCCCTTCCTCCGCTACGCCAAGGGCGCCTTCGCCGCATCCTGGCTGCTCATCGTCGCCGGTCTCATCACGCTCGGCGTCCGCGGCAAGGAGGCCTTCGGCAAGGACTTCCGAGGCGGCGAATCCACGGTCGTGGCCCTCGTGCCCGGCGCCCAGGTCGACACGGGCAGGGTGCTGGCGGCCGCCTCCGCGGCAGGCCTGCCCGACACCACGGTCACCGTCCAGACGCCGGTCGGCGGCGGCGACCGCACGCTCCGCATCGAGACCTCCCTCACGGAGGACCGCGCCAAGGGCGACTTCGCCAACGTGCGCAGGATCGTCGAGGCGCTCTCGGCCAAGTATCCCGAGATCCTCCGCGACCGAGGTCAGGCGCCCGAGAAGGTCATGCTCTCCCGTGAGGCCGTCGGCGGTTCAGTCAGCACGGCCATGCGCACGGAGGCGGCCTGGGCGGTCGCGCTCGCCCTGCTGGGCATCGGCGTGTACGTCGCGCTCCGCTTCGAGGCCGGCTTCGGCTTCGCGGCCATGG
The DNA here is from genome assembly GCA_964601955.1 of uncultured Klebsiella sp. Lineage (GTDB taxonomy): Bacteria > Verrucomicrobiota > Verrucomicrobiia > Opitutales > UBA953 > UBA953. The sequence goes on from CAZRPB010000017.1 coordinate 607, forward strand.
TCGCCACGCTGCACGACGTGCTCCTGACGGTCGGGCTCTTCGTCCTCTTCGGCGGGCAGTTCAGCGCGACCATGATCGCCACGGTGCTGCTCATCATCGGCTATTCGATCAACGACACCATCGTCGTCTTCGACCGCATCCGCGAGGAGCTCGAGGCCAACCCCGGCCGCACCCTCGCCGACTGCGTGCACTTCGCCATCAACCGCACCCTGTCCCGCACGGTGCTCACCGCCGCCACGGTCTTCCTCTGCTCCGTCGCCCTCTGGGCCTTCGGCGCCGGCGACGTCCGCCTCTACGGCGAGGTCTTCACCTACGGCGTCCTCATCGGCACGTTCTCATCCATCTTCATCGCCAGCCCCGTGTTCTACTGGTGGCATCGCGGCGAACGCAAGGGGGTCGAGGCCGCCGAACTGCCCCGCACCTACGCGTGGCAGGCGGGCTCCGACAAGGACGCCTGAGGCCCGACCCGATGTCCGCCTGGTCGCACCGGGCCGCCGATGACGGCCTTGCCCGCCGCATCGCGGCCGCCCTGGGGGTGAGCGAACCGCTCGCCCACGCCCTCGCGCGCGCGTTCTCCGACGAAGCCGAGGCCGAAAGGCACCTCCGGCCGCAGCTGGCCCATGTCTCCGATCCTTTCGCGGTCGGAGGGCTGCGCGACGCCGCGGAGCGTCTGGTGCGCGCCTGCCGTGACGGCGAGCGCATCGCGGTGCTCGGCGACTACGACGTCGACGGCGTCTCCAGCACGGCGATGCTCGTCCACTTCCTCCGCCGCCTCGGCGCCTCGCCCGAGGCCTTCGTGCCCCGGCGCATGGAGGAGGGCTACGGTCTCTCGATGGCCGCGCTCGAGCGCGCCCTCGCCGAGGCCCGCCCCTCGCTCTTCGTCGCGCTGGACTGCGGGACGAACTCCGCCGCCGAAGTCGACCGGCTCCGCTCCGCCGGGGTCGACGTGCTGGTGGTCGACCACCACGTGGCCAAGGAGACCCGCGCGTCCTGCACGCTGGTCAACCCGCGGGTCAATGATCCGGCCGACGCGCCTTGGCAGTCGCTCTGCACGGCCGGACTGGTCTTCAAGCTCATCCACGGGGTGCTCAAGGTGCTCCGTCTGGAGGGCGATTCCCGCGGTTCTGTCATCGCGGTGCGCGACTACCTCGACCTCGCCGCGCTGGGCACGATCGCCGACCTGGTGCCGCTGCGCTCCGAGAACCGCATCCTGGCCGCCCACGGGCTCCGCGCGCTCGGCGAAGCGCGCCGTCCGGGCGTGCGTGCGCTCATCTCGGTGAGCGGCATGGAACCGGGCGGGGTCCTCACCTCGGTCGACGTCTCCTACCGTCTCGGTCCGCGCATCAACGCCAGCGGGCGTCTCGCCGACGCCGCTCTGCCGCTCCGGCTGCTGCTCTCGGAGTCCCATGACGACTGCCTGCGCGACGCCGCCGAACTCGACGGCCTCAACCGCGAACGCCAGGAGATCGACCGCAAGGTCACGGAGGAGGCGGCCCTCCAGGCCGCCCAGCACGGAGGCGCCGGCTGCGTGGTCTTCGGGGACTGGCACCCAGGGGTCGTCGGCATCGCGGCGGGCAAGCTCTGCCGTTCGCTCGGCCGACCGGTCATCGTCCTCGGTCGCGAGGGCGACGGCGCCAAGGGCTCGGGGCGCAGCGTGCCGGGGGTCAATCTGGTCGAGGCCCTAGCGGCCTGTTCCGACCTGCTCCGCACCTACGGCGGGCACCCGATGGCGGTGGGGGTGTCGCTGGAAGCGGACAAGGTCCCGGCTTTCCGCGAACGTTTCGCCGCCGCCGTCGAGGCCCAGCGCGCGGCCTCAGGAGGCGATGAGGCCTCGCTGCGTGACATCGAGATCGCCCACTGGATCTCGCCGGCCGAAGTGACGGACCGTCTCTTCGATGACCTCGAGCTGCTCCAGCCTTTCGGCGAAGGCAATCCGGAGCCGGTCTTCGGCCTGAAGGGCGTGACGTTCGACCGCCCGCCCACGGTCTTCGGCGAAGGCAACTTCCGTCACCAGCTCTCCCTCGGCGGGGGCCGCCGGCTCAGCTTCGTCGCCTGGCGCATGGCCGACCGTCAGCCCCCGGTCTCACGTCCGGTCGAGCTCGCGGTGCGGTTGCAGTGGAACCGCTGGCAGGGGCGCCGGATGCCGCAGGCGGAGATCCTCGACTGGCGTCCGGCCTGAGCGCTCAGCGAGGCGCGCGTTCGGTCACGCCCTTGAGCTGCAGTCCTTCCTCGGTCTGAAGCAGCAGGTAGGTGGTGCGCGCGGTGGGTTCAGGTCTGGCCCGCAGGGTCCGCAGCAGCCGGCCTTCGGCTCCCGGTTCCCGGATCTCAAGCCCGACGTAGCCTCGCGGGTCGGCCGTGGGGGTGAGGATCTCCGGTCGCAGCGGGGCGGCGGTCGCGGTCCGGCCGCCGGCCCGCAAGGTCAGGGGCCGTTCGCCCAGGTTGAGGAAGCAGAGGGTCCCGAAAGGATGCTTCCCGTTCTCCGGGACTTTGTGGATGCGCATGCCTTGGGGCGTGCGCACGAACAGCAGCAGCATGGTCTCGCCGTCCGAGACCGGGACGGAGCCGAGGGGCGACATCTCCGCCGTGGATCGTTTCGGGATCGCCTTCTTCTTGCCGTCCTTCGGCTCCGGTTCGGCGGCCGGATTCATCGCGTCGATGCGTCGCTGGATCAAGGCCGCCGCCTCCCGGGCCTTCCGGGCCGCCTCGGCGTCAGGCTCGGCCAGGGCCAGGATCTCCTCGGCCTGTCGGCGCAGGGCGTCGCCCTCCGGGCCCTCGGGCGCGTCGGTCAGCGATTGCGCGACGGCCTGGACGGTGGCGGCATGCTTGGCTTCGAGCCGCTCCGCCTCCGCGATGAGCCTGGCCGATTCGCCCCGCAAGGGCGTCCGCGCGTCGGGCGTGGCGCTTTCCGCGGCGTACTGGAAGAAGGCCAGCAGGGCCGGGCCGCGGTATTCCTGCGGGGCGCTGAAGAAGTCGGAAGGGATCGTCATCGGCACGGCGTCCCGGCCCCGGAGGTAGCCGGCGCGTTCGATGGGCTCTCCGAGTGAGAGGGTGCGGAAGGAGGCCTTCACCTGACGCGCCGGTTCCTCCGCGGCCACGAGGGACGACGCGAGGAGGGAGAGGGTTGCGATCAGGGTCCTCACAGTTGATCGGCGCGCAGGCTGCGGATCTGGACGGCCCGGAAGCGGCGCCCGAACTGCCGGTTCGCGGCGGTCAGGGCCGGGTTGGACCGGCTGGAGTCGGAGGGATGGGTCACGGGAGTCTCAGGCGGCTGGCTCGGGTCGCAGAACTCGGGCAGCCGCTGCACGACGGCCTCCATCCAGACGCCCGCGGTCTCGCCGTTCCTCTCCGCCTCGGCGTACACGCGGATGATGAATGTGTCGGACCGTGCGGTCAGTCCCGGACCGATCGCCGACAGGATGTCGGATTGCAGCATGCTCCCGGCGGCGCCTTCGGTCATGCGGGTCCTCCCCGTCGCATAGCTGCGCGGATCTCCGGAGCGCAGGCTGGTCCTCAGCGTGGCGTCGAACCAAGGGGTCTGGCCGGGACCTTGGTTCGGGGCTTGCTGCGCCTCGCCGGAGACCGGCGCCGTCGGGCCGGGGCGGCTCATGAGCTGGGCTCCGTCGGCTTCCGCCCGGTGGATCGCGTTCTGGAGGCATCCGGCGTGGGCGATGTATTCCGGATTGCCGCAGGTGAACCGGTTGACGAACTGCGCCATGCCGGTGAAGGGCACCGGCACGGTCACGGTCGAACCCGGGGTCGCCCCGCGGAACACCGTGGCGGAGTGCGCGAAGGTCAGGTTATTGCGGCCCTCCTGGTTGCGATGAAGGCTGACCGTGCGCAGGCGGATCTCGTCGACGACCGCCTTGGCCAGCATCCTGATCTGCACGTCCTCGAGGGTGGTCAGGCCGTTCCAGGCGGAATCGGTGCCGAAGCCCGCCCGCCGGCCGGGCGCGACGAGGTCGGTGCGGTTCGCCCTCGGGAAACGCGCGTTGGCGTCGGCCGACGGCTGGTCCGCGTCGGCTGAACCGCTGGGCAGGCCCTTGGTCGCGCCGAGCACGGCGGCCCAGGCGTCGACGGAAACGCTGTTCACGTTGAAGGCTCCTTCGGTCATGACCGCCGCGGCGAAGGTGCCGTGCGAGGCGAGGTTCTGCCGGGCCGTCGCCGATCCTGCGGTCTCGACGAGTCCGATCCGCGGATTGGCGAGGCGCCGCCGGCCGGTCGCGAAATCATCCAGGACGGCGGACATGCTGCGCGTTTCGACGCCGCCGGACCAGTCAGGTCCGGCGCCGGAGAGGAAGTGGCGGTCGAACAGCGCCGCGTTGATCATGAAGGAGCGGTCGACGTCGGTGCAGTTCTGCGCGCCACGCCATGCCCAGGCGTCGGCCCGGAAGATGTAGGGGGAGGCGAAGCTGTTGCCGATGGCGAGCAGGGGGTCCTGGTCGCGGAGATGGATGTTCGCGTGGGCGTATTCGGCGAGCGAGATCGGGGCGGACAGCGGGACCTCGGCGTACACCGCGTGCGTGCGTCCGGCCGAGGTCTGCGTCATGCCGCCGAATGCCTGGGTGCCCGCGAGGTCGGTCTCCATGATCTCCGCCCAGTCGTTCACGGACCGGATGGTCATCCGGAAGCTGTTCGAGGTGGTCGCATGTCCCGGCGGCTGGGAAAGGGGCGCCCAGCCGTTCGCCTCAGGCCGTGTCATCGGAGCGGTGGGATTGGAGCGGCTGAAGACCGGGAAGGGGAGCGCGTCGGCGGACCAGCGCACGCCGTAGTCCATCACGGCGAGCACCGCCGGCGGCTGGCCGGGCATAGGCAGCACGGCGGTGGGAGGGATGAGCTTGGCCGGCGCCGAGCCGCTCCGGTCCGCCGTCAGGCTGTTCGACAGGAGCTCCGTGACCTCGCTGGAGGCGTTGTAGAGCGTGGAATCGTTCGCATTGCTGAGCTCGCTCAGCCGGTCGCCCGGCCAGCAGGACATCATGTGCCTCACGTAGAAGGGACCCTGGCTCCTCAGCTGCACGCTCAGGTTGTCGGTCGCGTTCCGGACCAGGCTCGCCCCGTTGGATGCCAGGCAGGAGGCCCAGAATCCCCCGAGGAAGTCGAAGCTGGGCGCCATCGTGCCGATGCGGCTGAAGGGCAGGGGCTGCGGGCCGGGGAGGGAGTAGACGCGGAATTCTCCGGGCGCCAGCGTGGTCTCTTGGATGTAGACGCGCATGCTCTCGCTCTGGTTGGGGCTGCCGCCGATGCGCGAAGCCATGGTCAGCAGGTCCGACGACCAGGTGGTGCCCCCGCCGGCGGAGGACGCGTAGTCGATCGTCCACTGGTTCCAGAAGCGGAAGGAGAGCCGCATCGCGGCGTCGCCCTCCTGCACGGGCCTCATGTGCAGCGCGACGTTGTAAGGGTTGTGCAGCACGGTCACGGGAGACAGCACGAGCCGCAGTTCGCCGCCGGCGTCGACGAGCCCGAACACGAGCTGCTGCCGGGCCACGTAAGGGGTGACGCCGGGCTTGGTCGGCAGGGGCGCCGGAGTCCCCCTCAGGGTGTCCGAGGCCCACATGTCCTCGGTGGTGTCCATGCGGTTGTAGAGGTGTCCGTAGTGGGCCGTGCTGGCGTTGATGTTGCCGGCCAGGCTGACGACGTTCGGGAAATGGGCGCGCGCCCGCAGCACGGGCGGTCCGGCCGCCGGCCACTGGAGCTCCCGGTACAGCAGGTGGTGGGCGCGCAGCGCCTCCCAGAGCGGGCCGCGGATGACGGAGTTGGCCGACGTCGGATTGGAACGGGAGGCGTTGAGGGTGTCCTTGATGGAATAGATGGGCGCGAGTCGGTGGTCCGCCGGGTTTCCGGGTTCGGTGAAACGCACGAGGGTCTTGGCGTCGGCGAAGACCGGCGAGGTCCGGCGGGCGTAGCCCGGGTTCCAAGGGTTCCATACGTAGGTGGCCGCTCCGGCACCGGAGCCATACTCGGTCGCCCTGAAGGCGGCGTCACTGAGCTCGAACACGGAGGAGAGGTCGACTTTGAGCCCTCCCCACATCGAGTCCGCCAGCACGCCGCGCGACCTCAGGGTGGCGACGGGCCAGAGGACGGGAGCCGCGACCGCTGCGGTGGCCGCCGTGTGGCCCGCGGGCGGAGCCAGAGGCAGGTCGGCCAGGGCCTCGATGCGGTCATCGATGAGGCCGGGGGCGGTCGCCGCGAAGGCCGCAAGGAGTTCGAGTCCGGTCCGTCCCGAGCCCCGCACGGCCATGCGTCGGGACTGGTCGGTGGCCGTCGGACCGGTGACGCGATGGTCGCTCATGTCGAGACGCGCCTTCACGCCCTCGTCACCGATCCAATAGGCGTAGGAACCTCCGCCGTCGGCGAAAGGCACCTTGGGCAGGCTGACGCGCCCGTCCGGCCGGCCCGGGGTGTTCGGTCCGGCGTTCAGGATGCTGGGCGAGGCATCGACCGGGCCCAGCGCCGTCGCCGCGCCCACCAGCGGGACCAGGAGGTTGGCGGGCGGCGCGTAATCGGTCTGCCAGGGCAGCCACACGCCCTCCGGGTAGTCGGGCTTCGGGTTGCTCGCGCCGACGGGGACGTAGGGAGAGAAGGCGGTCTTCAGGGAGACCGACTGGGTCCCGGCGGGCCGGTCGTGGCGTCCGCTCACCAGCCAGGCGGGCGGGGTGCCCATGACGTCGTTGCGCCAGACGCCGGTCCACATGGCGTTGCGCACCTGCGTCCAGTTCCGTCCAGGCTGCGTCTGGGTGACGGTGAAATCAGCCCTGGCCGTCGACCTCCGGTCGGGCCCGGCCTCCTGCTGGAGGTGAGCCAGCGCCAGCCTCAGGGCCGAAAGGGCGTTGAGCCTCGCCCGGGTGCGCAGCTGCGCATGCGCCGCCAGCCTCGTCTCCAAGGTCAGGAAGGAAGCCAGGGTGATGACGGTCAGCACGACGGCCGCCATCACCGTGAGCGAGAGCACGAGGCTGAATCCTTGGCGTCCGGAGTTCTGACTTTCAGGCCTCATCGGGTCTGACCCAACGTATGGAGATGACCTTGAACTTTCTTCCGAAGAGTCGGTTGGCCTGGGTGAGGCCGGATCTGAGCGCCGCCTCTCCGGTCTGGCTCTCGGCCGGAATCACGAGGGTCGAGGGCTTGGGCGCGGCGCACCCGCTCTCGGGAGGGTCTGCGTCGTCAACGAACTCGGGCATGCGCTGCACGACGGCCTCCAGCAAGCCCCGCGCGACGGCGCCGGAGGCGTCCGTGGCGTCTCCGTAGGCGCGTATGACGAAGGTGTCCGAACGCGAGGCGAGCGCCGGACCGATCATCTTGAGGATGTCGTTCTGGAGGAGGTTGCCGGCCGCGCCGAGGGCGGCATGGGTCCGGTTCGCTCCTCGCACGATCGCCACGTTCTCGGGGTTGCTGGCGAAGCTGGCGTTGGGGTTGGAGAGGTGGTCGAGCGACGCCTGGGTCAGCTGGCCCAGGCCGCCGGCGGAGAGCCGGTCGCTGAGTCCGGCGGCATGGTCCGCGTCGGCTCGGAAGATGGCCGCCTGGATCGCTCCGCAGCGCCCGGCCCACGCGTCGGCGCACAGGAAACGGTTCACGAATTCGGATAGGCCGAGATAGGGCGTCGCGGGCGCGCTCCGTCCGGCGAAGAGCCTCGAGGCGGGCGGGTTGGTGCCGTCGCGCTCGTTGCGGAGGCTGACCGCGGCCCGCGCCTTGTTCTCAGCCACGATGGCCGCGGCGAGCTTGTAGATCTGGGCGTCGGTGAGCGTGGCTACGCCCTGCCAGTTGCTGGGCGCGTTCATGGCGTCCTGAGCGACGGATACGGTTCCGTGCGGGAGCGAACGGGGGAATCGTGCGTCGGCGTTCGCCGAGGGCTGTCCGGGCTGCAGCTGTGTCAGGGCCATCTTCTTGGCCGAACCGAGCAGGGCCGCCCAAGCTTCGACCGAGGTCGAGTTCACGTTGAAGGCCCCGTCGTTCATCAGCACGGAGGCGGACCTCCGATGGTCGCCCAAGGCGAGCCTGGCGTTGTCCGCGGTCTGCGAGGATTCGTTGAGCCTGAGGCGTGGGTTGCCCAGGGCCCGCGTGCCCGCGATGAAGTCGTCGAGCACGTCGTCATCAGGGGTGTCGGGGAGGGAGAGGGGGCGGGTCTCGACATACGGATCCTCCGCCCCGGGCGAGTTGTTGCTGGGCGGACGCACGACGTCGGGGTTCAGCGGAGCATGGGGCGACGCCGGTCGCGCCATCACGGGGCCGGCTCCGGAGAGGTAGAAGGCGTCCCACAGTCCTGCGTTAAGCAAGTAGGTCTGATCGAACTCGGTCCAGTTGGGGCCGTTGTCCTGGAAGCTGCGCCGGGAGTCGATGAGGAGGTTCGCGAAACTCGCCCCGATCCCGTAGGCCGGCTGCTGGTCGCGCAGGCCGAAGGCGGCGTCGCCGAGCTGGGCGAGGGAGGTGGCGGGCACGAGGGGGATCTCGAGGTGGACGGAGCGGGTCGAGCCGGTGGAGTCCAACGCGTAGCCGCCGTAGGCCGAGGCGCCGTTGAGCGGCGTGATGTCATTCCATCCGCTCGGACGTCGGTAGCCGACCCGGAAGCTGGGCGGCGCGCCGAGGAAGCCGTTGTTGCCCCCGGGCGCGGTGCGCCCCGCGCCGTCGGCCCGTACGGTCGCGGCCATGGGGTTGGAGTGCGTGAAGACGGGGAAAGGGCTGCTGGTCCAGTTGGCCGTTCGCGCGGCGATATCGACCGCGGTGACGGGCAGGGGAGTGCCGGCGCCCCCGGTCAGGGGGTCGGTCTTCCAAGGCAGGGAGCCGTAAGGGGTCGACGGCACTCCGCCGGGCGGATCGTCGCTGTCCGGATTGAGGTTTCGGTAGAACAGCTCGGCGTGCTCGCTCGACTTGTGGTAGAGCGCGGTGGTGTTGAACGCGTTCTTCTTCAGCTGGTCGCCGGGCCAGCAAGCGAGGGCCTGCCGGACGCGGAAGCTTCCGTAAGGGATGACGGCGAAGGTGAAGGATTCGGCCGCGGTGATGTCCGTGCCCGCCGCGCCCCAGACGGCGCTCAGTGAGTCGGGCAATTGCAGTCCGTTCAGGGGGCTGAGGCCCTCCGCCATCACGAGGACGCGTCCGTTGGGCGTCTCGGCGGAGGACGAGAACGCACGGAACTCTCCCGGCTGCAGGGTGAAGGTGGTCGGGAGATAGGCCCTCAGGAGGTCGTTCGAGTTCGAGTCGGAATCCGCGCCGCTGAAGAAGCCCGACAGGGGGAGCTCGTAGGTCCCGCTGCGCGTGGCATGCCCGGACCGGTTGAAACGAAGGGTCCACTGGTCCATGTCGGAGAAGGACAGGCCCATGGAATATTTGTCGGCGTTGCCCTGGTCCGGGGAGTCCGAGGTGATCGCGACGTTGAACGGGTTATGGAGCACGACCACGGGCACGACGGAAAGGTTCAGCACCGGCACGTTCTTGCCCTTGGACTTCACATCGCTCCGGGTGACGGCGAACACGGCGCTGACGCGGTGCACGTAGGGCGTCGCGGCCACCGCGACGGGCCGGGGCACGGGTCGGTAGCTGATGTCGAAGATGGTTCCGGTGTCGACGACGTTGGGGTTCAGGGGCGAGGTCTGGTCGCCGTTGAACACGTCGGAGTAACTGTAAAGGCGCCGGCGGATGCTGTTGTCGCTGCCGGCGCCCGGCGTCGGATGCAGGCGCTGGACGTTGGGGTAGAAGGTCCGCGCCCGCAGGGCCGGCGCGGACGCCGTGTTCCAGCCGGAGGCGTCCCCGGCCGCGGCCTGCACTTTCACGCCCGACCATCCGAGCTCCTTGTGCAGGCGGTAGAAGCTCCGGAGGCTCCACCAGGTGGGGCCTCGTACGTTGCCCTCCGGCGCGACGCGGTTGAACAGCGGAGTCGCCTGCACGATGTTGCCCTCGTGAGGCAGGCCCATCGTCATCGCTGCCACGCCGGTCTCGGTGAGGGTCGCCGCCGCGCCCGCCACCCCCGATCCGAACTCGGTGCGGGCGAAGTCGTTGTCATTGAGTTCGAAGATGAGCGAAAGGTCGCGCTTGAGCCCGCCGTGGAGGGAGTCGGCCAGGACGCCGGAGGAGCTCAGGCTCACCTCATGGTACAGCCGTCGAGCGTTCAGGTCGTTCGCGGTCGGAGTCGGCGCGTCGTTGATGAATCCGGACAGGTTGGCAAGGCCGGCGACGGAGGACAGGCCTGCCAGTTCCGAGGGCGTCGAAAGTCCGGCCAGGCCGGGCAGGAGCTCGAAGGCGGCGCGCACGGGGCTGCGCAGGGCGGCCAGGTTGCCCAAGGTGTTGGCCAGGCCGACGCTGCGCGCCTCCTGGAGGTTGATGCGCGCCTTCACGCCCTCGTCTCCGACCCAATAGGCGTAACGTCCTCCGGTCTCCTCGTCCGGCATGCGGACCGGGGGCAGGTAGACGAGGCCGCTGGGTCGGTCGTAGTTGAAGGAGTCGCCCGGCACGGGCGTCACGGTCTCACGGTCGGCGGCGCTGCCCAGACCCACGAGCTTCACCAGCTCGGTCTCTCCAGGCGTGTAGTCGGTCTGCCACGGCGCCCAATGCCCGGAAGCATAGTCGCTCTCTCCGGACAGGGAGACGGTCTGCGATCCCGCCTCGCGGTCGGCTCTCCCGCTCACGAGCCAGGCCGGAGGCTGGTCCGGTCGGTCGGTCCTCCAGACTCCGGTCCACATGGGGTTCTTCAGCGCACTGACGGCCACGCCGGCCTGAGTAAGGTCGGCCCGCGCGGTCGACCGCCGGTCAGGGCCTGCCTCCTGCTGCAACTGCCCGACTGCCAACCTCAGGGAGGCGAGGGCGTTCAGACGGGCCCGGGTGCCCAGCTGGTGCTGCACCATCAGCCTTGCCTCGATGGAGATGAAGGCTGCGATGGTGACCACGGTCAGGACGAGCATCGCCATGACGGTGAGCGACAGCACGAGGCTGAAGCCGCCTCGTGTCCGGGCCGGCGGGCCGGGTCTCTCATGGGCTCCGAGGGGCACTGGGGACATGGTAGGTAAAACCCCCTGTGCCGCAATCCCTCCTTTGACCCATCGGCTTGCCTTCAAGGCGGGGTCCGCCATGCTGATTCCATCATGAACGCAACCAAGGCCCTCGCTCTCCTCGCCGCCCTCCTCCTCGCCGGCTGCGCCAGCTGCAAATGCGGCTGTGACTGCGGCTGCTCGGCCGAAAAGGCCTGCGCCTGCAAGTCCTGCAAGTGCGCCTCTTCCTCCAAGTGACCGGGAGGCGTCATCTGTCCGCCGCCCTCGCGCTCCTGACGGCGGCCCTCTCCGCCTGCCCGCCCGAGGCACCGGGGTATGTCACGGGCAAGGCCTCTTCGGACGGCATCGGCAAGGTCTTCATGGGCCGGGAGATCTCCAAGGTGATGGGGCACCCGGGCATCGGCTGGCTGGAGCGGACGGAACGCGAGCGGGAGGAGGCGCCCTCCAAGGCGCTCGAGATGCTGAAGCTCGCTCCGGACGCGGTCGTCGCCGACATCGGGGTGGGCTCGGGCTACTACGCGTTCCGTCTGGCCCCCAAGGTGCCCAAGGGCAAGGTCATCGGGGTCGACATCCAGCCGGAGATGCTGGCGTTCCTGTCGGCGAGGGCGAAGGAGTTCAAGGTGACGAATGTCGAAGGACGTCTCGGCACGGTCGACGGGGTCGGTCTGGCCGAGGGCTCGGTCGACGCCGCCCTGATGGTCGACGCCTACCACGAGTTCTCCCATCCGGCCGAGATGCTCGCCTCGATCCGCAAGGCGCTGCGCCCGAAGGGCCGCGTCTACTTGCTGGAGTTCCGCGCGGAGGATCCGGAGGTGCCCATCCGCGCGCTGCACAAGATGAGCGTCGCCCAGGCGCGCAAGGAGTTCGAGGCCTGCGGATTCAAGTTCATCGAATCGCGGCCGGGGCTGCCCTGGCAGCACCTGCTGGTCTTCGAACGTCCCTGATTCCGCTCAGCCGCCGCGCTTGATCTCCTTGAGCCGCTGGAACTCGGGACGCGCGGTGTAGAACTTGTCGAGGGGATAGCAGCCGCTCACGAGTCCGTTGCGCGGCGCTGTGGTGCAGTCGCTGAAGGTACGGCAGATGAGCCTGGTCTCGAGCGCGCCCTTGTGCGCGGCGTCCGCCAGCATCTCGGGATAGCTCAGGACGGCCCGTCCGATGCCGATGGCATCGGTCCACCCGCGGTCCAGCAGCTCCTGCGCGACGGCCGGGAGATGCTCCTGCAGGTAGCTCAGGCCTGAGCTGATCACGGCCAGGCCCGCGGGCAGGCGCTCCTTGAGGGCCTTCACGGCCGCGACCTGCATCGCGACTTCGACGAGGGGATCGTGCGCAGGCTGGTAGCCGTCGCTCGGCGGATAGGCAGCGGGACGCTGCAGGTGGGGATTGTAGTAAGGGGAGCCGGCGGTGGTGTTCAGGAGCTTGAAACCGAGCCGGCCCAGGAGTTCGACGAACCGGAAGGTCTCGGTGAGGTCGACGCGGGTGGGGTCCGCGGGGTCGCAGCCGAAGGCGTAACGGTAAGGGAGGAGATGCCCGTGCTCCTCCGGAATCCCGGGGCCCGGCTTGCCGGGCGCGGACAGCGCGGGGTCCGGCCGGTGAGGCACCATGTCGTAGAGGCTGAGGCGTACGGCCAGGTCGATCGGATTGCCGTCCGCGCGGATCCCGGCGACGATGTCGCGGAGGACGCGGGTGCGGTTCTCGAAGGAGCCGCCGAACTTGCCGGGACGGGTGTGCGCGCCGAGGAACTCGTGCAGGAGGTAGCCGTGGCAGTGCTTGATGTCCACGAAGTCGGCCCCGGCCTCGCGCGCGAGCCGGGCGGCTCCGACGTAGGCGGCGATGAGGGCCTCGACGTCGTCATCGGTCAGGACCTGCGCGTCGTCAGTGACGTTGAAGCGCGGATCGAGCACGGGATGCCGGAATGCGACGCGCGGCTCCCAGCGTTTCTTGTCGTTGGGACGGCAGAAGCGGCCGGAGTGGGTGAGCTGGAAGCCGATGACGAGGTCGTCCGCCGTGCCCCAGCGCGCGGCGTGCTCCTCGCGGAGGATGCGCACGAGCTCGGCGATGCCGGCGAGGTTCTCGCGCACGAGGATCAGCTGGTTGGGGTTGGCGCGCCCGTCGGCCCGCACGGCCATGGCCTCGGCGCCGCAGACGATCTTGGCCCCGCTCGCGCCGAAGCGCCGCCAGCGGCGACGCATCTCGTCGGTCACGCCGCCGGCGGTCGTTCCGTCCCAGCCCTCCATGGGGTGGATGGCGATGCGGTTCCCGGGCGCGCGCCCGTTGATGCGCACGTCCGTGAGCGGACGGAGCAGGGGGCTGTCCGCGCCGGTGCGCAGGGCGTCGGCCAGGGGGATGTCCGCGCCGACGGAGGCGCAGTGGGCCCGGAATTCGGCCGGCGTCTTCAGGGAGTTGACGCGGGTGAGCTTGAAGGGGGCGGTCATGGTCAGAGTCGGATGCCGAGCCGCTCGGCGACGCGGCGGGCGCGCAGCAGCGCCTCGGTCATGCGGGCGGCCTCGTCGGCCCCGCGCACGTCCTTGCAGTCGGGATGCGGCTCGGGCGAGGCGATCACGCCCAAGGCGTGCAGGACGTGGGCGGTGCTGTGCTTGTAGGCCGCGGCGCTGCCGCGGGCGTCGAGTCGGAAGACCTGGTCCTCGAGGGACTGGAAGGCCTCGAAGAGCTTGTAGACGCGGGTGTCGAAATGGCCCGGGCCCCGGCCGGTCACGGCCCGCTTGCCGGGGACGTCGTCATGCAGCCACAGGTCCTTGGCCGCGCAGATGAGGGGCGCGGCGCTGCTGGCCGCGCCGATGAGGAGTGGGCGTCCGAGTCGGATGGCGGTCGCGATCCCGAAGTCGTCCCCGCTGTGCGGTGCGAAGTCGGGCCGGAGGTCGCGGCACATCGCGGCCCAGTAGAGGAAGTGGGGCTCATCAAGGGTGCTGATCTTGCCGCCGACGAACTTGGGGTGGGTGGCCAGCTGCCACAGGAGCCAAGGGCCGTAAGGCGTAGCCCACGGCACGAAGGAGGGCTCGAGGGCGTGCACGATGCCCGGGCGTACCAGCCACTCGGCGATGCGGTAGTAGCCGTCGCGGCGCCGCTCGGGGTCGAGGGAGTTCAGGCCCTTCGAGGTCATGATCATGACCTCGCAGTCCTCGTGGGCCTGCACGACGTCCATCAGGGGCCGGTAGCGCTCGGGTCTGAACTCGGCGTCGCGCTCGGCGCCCCGCGCGGTCACGCCCGCCACGAAGCGCCGTCCCGGGAAGGCCGCGCGGAAGCGCCGCAGGACCTCCGCGTACAGCGCGTCGTCCAGGTCGAAGATGTATCCGGTGTCCGCGTTCAGCACGGGCACGAGCTCGACGCCGTGCCGCTCGGCCGCGGCGTAGCTCCAGGCCAGGGCGGCGACGAAGCCGTCCCAGTCGGGCTTGCGGTCGCGGAAGGGCAGGAGGGCGGCGGCGCACAGGCGCGAACGCGTGCGGTGGTCGGCCATCGACTCCTCCGGGGTCCAGGCCCAGACGGTCTCGCTCCAGGGGGTGTCGGGACGCAGTTCCTCGGGCCGGGTGATCATGGTCATGATGATAGCAGGGAAGTCATCGCTTGAAAAACAGGAGTTTAAGTCGTTATGATTCGTAAAAAACGAATGGAAATCTACCAGTTGGAATATTTCGCCGAAGCCTGCCGGCAGCGGAGCTTCGCCCGCGCGGCCGCCCGGCTGCGTCTCGCGCCCGCCGCCCTCAGCGAACAGATGCGCCGGCTGGAGGAGGAGATGGGAACGCCGCTCTTCTCCCGCGGCCGGCGGGAGACGGTGCCCACCGCCGCGGGCTCGCTGCTGCTCCGGCATGCGGAATCGCTCCTGGCCGCCGCCGAGGGCGCCCGCCGGGCGGTGCGTGATCTGGCGGGCCTGCGCGGCGGCCGGCTGACGGTCGCCTCCATCCCCTCGGCCGCGGCCTGCCTGCTGCCGCGCGCGGTCGCCGGCTTCCGCCGCGCCCACGGCGAGGTGGACCTCGCGGTCCTCGAAGGGACGTCGGAGCAGTGCGTGGGCTGGGTCGAGTCGGGCTCCGCCGAACTGGCGCTGGTGCAGTCGGCCGGCCGGCCCCGCGGTCTGGAGTCACGCGCGCTGGTCGAGGAGGACTTCGTCGCGCTGGTGCCTCGCTCGCACGCCGCGGCCGCCAAGGGGCAGGTCTCGTTGGGCTCCCTCCGGGACGAGGGCTTCGTCACGTACCGCGGCAGGGTGCGGGAGACGGCCTTCGAGGCCTGCCGTCGCGCGGGCTTCGAGCCGCGCGTCGTGTGCGAGAGCGGCGACCTCGGCACGGTCGGCTCACTGGTCGCCGCCGGACTGGGAGTTTCGCTGCTGCCCGAGATGGCGGCGGCCCGCACCGGGACCGGATGCCGCACGCTCCGGATCTCAGGCCGGCCGGTGCGCCGCACGGTGGCGGTGCTGCGACGGCGAGGGCCGGTTTCGGCCGCGGCGGAAGCGTTCCTTTCGCTGCTGGGGTGAAGACGGGGAAAACGCTCCTTGAAGGGTGTCGGAAATGCCCCCAGAAGAGTGACTCCCGACCCATGCAGGCCTCCGATAAGTCCCCCGTCACGAGCGCCATGCAGATGACCCTGCTGGCCGGTTTCCTCGGTTGGATGATGGACGGGTTCGAGCAGGGGATCTTCCCGATGCTGGCCAGCCCGGCGCTCAACAGCATGGTGCCCTCCGACGTCGCCGCCCTCGGCGCCCAGGCCGCCAAGGGCTGGGTGGGGGACTGGATGGGGCTCATCACTTCCGCCTACCTGCTGGGCGCGGCCTTCGGCGGCGCGGCCTTCGGTTGGCTGGGCGACCGCGTGGGCCGGGTGCGCGCGATGTCGCTCAGCATCCTCTTCTACTCGCTCTTCAGCGGTCTGTGCTACTTTGCGCACGAGCCCTGGCACTTCCTGGTGTTCCGCTTCCTGGCTTCGCTCGGCATGGGCGGAGAATGGGCGCTCGGCGTGGCCCTGGTCATGGAAGTCTGGCCGGAACGTCACCGCTCCAAGATGGCCGGGGCGATCGGCATGGCCGCCAACGCGGGTTACGTTCTGGTCGGCGTGGTCGCGCTGCTCTACCCGGCGACGGGAGAGACCTGGCGCACGCACTTCCTCATCGGCGCCTCGCCCGCGCTACTCACGCTGCTGGTGCGTCTGTTCGTGCCGGAGTCGGAACGCTGGAAGCAGGCCGCGCAGGCCGAGGCCGCCGCGCCCACGGGACGTTCCAAGATCGGCGAGGTCTTCGGCGGCGGGCTCCTCCGCTCCACGCTCGCGGCCATCCTGCTCACGTCGATCGTCTTCATCGCCACCTGGGGCGCGGTCCAGTGGGTCAGTCTCTGGGTGGATTCGCTCGCCGGTCCGTCCAATCCTCGCGCCAAGGCCTACGCGATGGTGGTGCTCTCGGTGGGGGCCTGCATCAGCACCTACCTGGCTCCGGTGCTGCTGGCCCGATTCTCCCGACGGACGGGCTATCAGCTGCTCTGCGGTCTCGCGCTGCTCACCTGCCTCTGGCTGTACCGCACGCCGGCCGAGTGGGGCCCTCTGATGCTGGTCAAGATCTTCACGCTCGGGCTGACCTCGACGGCCTTCTTCGGCTTCTTCCCGCTCTACCTGCCCGAGCTCTTCCCGACGCGCATCCGCGCCACGGGGCAGGGCATCTGCTTCAATACGGGCCGTATCGTCGCCATCCCGTTCGTGATCTTCTCGGGCAAGCTGGTCGAGACGCTCGGCGGCTACCAGCAGGCGGCCGCGACGGTGACGCTGATCTACGGCCTGGGCCTGTTCGCGGCGTTCCTCGCCAAGGAGACCTCGGGACGCCCGCTGGAGGACTGAGCGATGTCCAATCCGCACGATGTCCGCATCCGCGCGGTCCGCTGGCACTTGCTGCCGGTGCGCACGCGCGTGCCGCTCAAGTTCGGCACGGAGACGGTGACCTCGGTCGGCTGCTGCCGGGTCGCGCTCACGGTCTCCCGCGCCGACGGCTCCCGGGCCGAGGGCTGGGGCGAGACGCCGCTCAGCGTGCAGTGGGTCTGGCCCTCCGCGACGGTTCCCTATGAGGCGCGCCGGCGCGCGCTCGAGGAGTTCTGCGACATGCTGACGGACGCCTACGCTCAGTTCCCGGGCTCGGGACACGCGATGGAGATCGGCCATGACTTCCTGGAGGCGGTGCTGCCCAAGCTGCGCGAAGCCTTCAACGCGACGTTGCCCCGCGGGGTCCGCATGCCCACGCTCGCCGCCCTGGTCTGCGCCTCGGCCTTCGACCTGGCTCTCCATGACGCCTACGGACGGGTCAACGGCACGCCGACCTACCTGACCTACCGCGCGCCCTGGATGAACCGCGACCTGTCCGCCTACGTGCAGCCGGCCGCCGACGCGCCGGGAGTTTCATTCGCAGGCCGCTACCCGGCCGACTTCTTCCGTCCGCAGACGGAGACGCGCCTGCTCGCCTGGCACCTGGTGGGCGGACTCGACCACCTGACCGCCGCGGACGCCGCAGGCGCGGGTCCGGACGACGGCTATCCGGTCTCGCTCGACGAATGGATCCGCCGCGACGGCCTGCTCGCGCTCAAGGTGAAGCTGCGCGGCGATGACGCGGAATGGGACTTCCGACGTCTGCGCAAGGTCGCCGAGGTGGGCCTGCCGCTCGGGGTCCGGCTCTTCACGGCGGACTTCAACTGCACGGTGACGGATCCGGCCTACGTCACGGGCGTCCTCGACCGCGTGAAGGCCGAGCTGCCCGCCCTCTGGGAACGTCTGAGCTACGTGGAGCAGCCTTTCCCCTACGAGCTCGAGGACCATCCGATCGACGTCCATGCGGTCAGCGCCCGCACGCCGCTCTTCCTCGACGAAAGCGCGCACGACTGGCGGCTGGTGCGGCTGGGCCGTGAGCTGGGCTGGACGGGCGTGGCGCTCAAGACCTGCAAGACGCAGACGGGCGCGCTGCTCAGTCTCTGCTGGGCCCGGGCCCATGGCATGAGCCTGATGGTGCAGGACCTCACGAATCCGATGGTCGCGCAGATGACGCACCTGCTCCTCGCGGCGCACGCGCCGACGATCGCCGGGGTGGAGACGAATTCGATGCAGTTCTATCCGGAGGCCTCCGCTCCCGAAGCCGCGGTGCACCCGGGGCTCTACCGTCGGCGCGAAGGCATGATCGACGGCGGCACGCTCGTCGGCCCCGGCTTCGGGCTGCGGGTGGAAGAGGTGAGGCGCGAGCTTCCGCCCGCCCGCCGCTCGTTCCCGGCCTGAGCGAAGTCGCTTGCCCGTCCGGGCGCGCCGGGGCTCAATGGGTCACCCCCATGATCTCCCGTCTCCTGCCGCTCGCCCTCTGCGCCGTCGCGCTCGCCGCCGACGCCCCCGCCCGCAAGGTGCTCTTCTTCACCAAGTCCTCCGGCTACGAGCACGAGGTCATCTCCTGGAAGAAGGGCCAGCCCAGCTTCGCCGAGAGGCAGCTCACCGAACTCGGCGCGGCCAACGGCATCGCGTTCACGTTCTCCAAGGACGGCTCGAAGTTCTCCCCGGAGTATCTTGCGCAGTTCGACGCCCTGATGTTCTACACCACGGGCAACCTGCTCGAGGCCGGTACGGACGGCAACCCTCCCATGACCGCCGCGGGCAAGCAGGCGATCTTCGACTTCGTGCGCGGGGGCAAGGGCTTCGTGGGCACGCACTCCGCCTCCGACACGTTCCACACGGACAATGAGTCGCAGAAGGGTCCCGAGCGCTTCCGCAACCACGGCGACAAGGCCGATCCCTACGTCTGCTTCCTCGGCGCGGAGTTCATCCGCCACGGCAAGCAGCAGGCCGGGGTCAACCGCATCGTCGATCCGACGTTCCCGGGCTTCGCCGGGCTGGGCGATTCGTTCTCGTTCATGGAAGAATGGTACACGCTCAAGGACTTCCGCCCCGACATCCACGTGCTGACGGTCTTCAATGACCCGCCCCTCGAAGGCGATGACTACAAGCGCCCGCCGTTCCCCAACTGCTGGGCCCGTCAGGAGGGCAAGGGCAGGGTGTTCTACACCGCCATGGGCCATCGCGACGACGTCTGGACCAACCCGACGTTCCGTCAGATCCTCACGGGCGGTCTCAAGTGGGCCCTCGGCGACGCCAAGGCCCCCGACCTCTCCCCGAACCTGCTCAAGGTCGCCCCGGGCGCGATGACCAACCAGCCCTACACGGCCACGCCTCCCCCCAAGGCCAAGGCGCCCGCCAAGAAGCCGGCCGCCAAGAAGTGAGCGCCCGGGCGCGGACTGACCGATGACGCAGGCACCGGCCGAAGCGACGAAGCTGAGCGAGCTCACTTCGCACCAGCGCAAGTCGGGCCTCGCCGCCTGGCTCGGCTGGTTCTTCGACGGACTGGACCTGCACCTCTATACGCTCGTCGCCACGGTCTTCGTGGCCCAGCTGCTGGCGGTGCCGGAAAGCGATCCCTCGGTCGCCCGCTACGGCTCGGTCATCCAGGCGGCCTTCCTGCTCGGCTGGGCCCTCGGCGGGGCGTTCTTCGGGGTCATCGGTGACCGTCTCGGCCGCAGTCGCGCGCTGGTCCTCACGATCCTCACCTACGCGCTCTTCACGGGGCTGTCCTTCTTCGCCCAGACATGGTGGCACCTGATGGTCTTCCGCTTCCTCGCCGCGCTCGGCATCGGCGGCGAATGGGCGGTGGGCGCCTCGCTGCTCTCCGAGACGTGGCCCAGGAAGTGGCGTCCCTGGATCGCCGCGGTCCTGCAGTGCGCGGTCAACTTCGGCATCCTCGCCGCCATCCTCTCGGTAGAGCTGCTCCGCATCGTCCCCGGCTACGAGCCGCGCTGGGTCTTCCTCATCGGGGTGCTGCCCGCCTTCGTCACGCTCTGGATCCGCAAGGAGGTTCCGGAGACGGACGAATGGAAGTCCGCCCAGGGCCGCCGCGAGGCGCCGCCGTTCTCCGACCTGTTCGCCACGGGCCGTCGCGGCACTACGCTCCTCGCCTCCGCGCTCTGCGCCATCTCGCTCACGGGACACTGGTGCTTCATGTTCTGGCAGCAGGCCTTCATCCGTACGCATCCCGAGGTGCCGGCCGAAGCCTCCGCCCAGGCCGCGGTCACGGCCAAGGCGCTCTTCTGCGTGATCGCCGCCTCGGTGCTCGGCAACTTCGCCTCGGGCTGGGCGGCGCGTCGTTTCGGCTACGCCCGGGCGCTGGGCGCGTTCTTCCTCACCTACTTCGTGCTGATGGGGCTCACGTTCGCCCGGCCCTGGGGGCTGGAAACGACGCTGTGGCTCTACGCGGGCGTCGGCTTCTGCCAAGGGGTGTTCGGACTGTTCACGATGGCGCTGCCGCCGCTCTTCCCGACGCTGCTGCGCACGACGGGGGCGGGCTTCAGCTACAACATCGGACGGGTCTTCGCGGCCGCCGGGACGGTGTTCTTCGGGATCTTCGCCAAGCCGTCGGACTTCAGCGCGGTGCTGCTCTACGCCTCGTTCCTGTTCCTGCCCGCCGCCGTGCTCGCGCTCTTCCTGCCGCAGGATCCGGAGGGCTGACGGGGCTTGCGCCCGCGGGATGACTCGGGCAGGTTCCTGCCATGGGACTGATCCGTATGCTGAGGCTGCCGCGTCGGGCGCGGCTCTTCCTGCAGCTGCAGCTGGTCACGTTCGCGGTGGGGACGGCGCTGCTGCTCCGCTCCCACACGGAGAAGGGCACGTCGGTCAAGGCCGCCCTGGACGGCACGCTGCTCGACATGCAGACGAACGGCTGGTTCCTGCTGCTGCCTTTCTTCGGGCTCTGCCTCTTCCTGTTGCGCACGGATTCCCGGATGCGTCGCACGCGGCAGGTGTTCGTGAAGTGGACGCTCATCTTCCTGGTCATGGAGTTCACGACGCAGTGGACGCGCGAAGGCTGGGCGGTCGCGACGGCGTCGTTCCCGGTGATGGCGCTCCGCTTCGGCAGCGCTGGCGCGATGGCCGCCGCTGTCTGGTGGCTGATGGAGCGCTCGCCCCGGGTCCATCCGCCCGCCCACGGTCACGCCGCCCAGGGCGGCCAGTCGCACCGGCACGGCTGAGCGCGTCTCAGCGACGCGCCAGTGACTCGACGGCCCTCGCTTCCGCCGCGGTCACGGGGGTGACGGAAAGACGGTTGCCAGGCCGGAGGATGAGCATGCCGCGCAGGGCGGGATGCGACCGGAGGTCGGCCAGGGTCACGACGCGCGGGAAGTCCCGCAGGTGCTTCACCTCGACGCAGCTCCAACGGGGGTCCTCGCGCTTCGACTTGGGGTCGTGGTAGTCGGACTTGGGATCGAACTGGGTGGGGTCGGGCCACGCGGGCTTGGAGACGGACGCGAGGCCGACGACGCCGGGCTCGGCGCAGTTGGAATGGTAGAAGAGCACGGTGTCGCCCGCCTGGCAGGCGCGCAGGAAGTTCCGGGCCTGATAGTTGCGCACGCCGGTCCAGGGCTCACGTCCGCGCCGCTTCAGCTCCTGGAAGGAGAACTCGTCGGGCTCCGACTTCATCAGCCAATGTCGCATGCAGGGCAGGGTGGGGCGGCCGCCGCGCTTGGCAAGGCGACGGCGCTTGCGCCCGATGCGGCCGGAGGCGTAATGGCCCCGTGCGCCTGCTCGACTCCCATTGCCATCCGGCCACGGCGCTCCGTGAGGGCCGCATCGGGCCCTGGATCGCCGCCTCGCGCGCCGCAGGGGTCGAGGCCGCGGTCGCCATCGGCACGGACCTCGACGACTGGGCGGAATACCGTGACCTCGCCGCGGCGCACCCGGACTTCTTCCGTCACACGGTCGGGCTCCACCCCTGCCACGTCGACGAGGGCTGGGAGGACAAGGTGACCGCTCTCTCGCCGTTCTTCGCCGACGCGACGGAGCCGGTCGCGCTCGGGGAGATCGGGCTCGACCACTTCCGTCTGCCGGAGGACGCCGCCGAGGCCTCCCGCATCAAGGCATGGCAGGAGGAGGCGTTCGCCAGGCAGCTCGCGCTCGCCCGACAGTTCGGCTGCCCGGTGGTCGTCCACTCGCGCGCCGCCTTCGCGGACTGCGTGCGGCTCATCGACGCCTCAGGCGTGGCATGGTCCAAGGTGGTCTTCCACTGCTTCGCCGGCGGGCCCGACCAGATGCGCGAACTCAACCGTCGCGGGGGCAGGGGCTCGTTCACGGGCACGGTGACCTACCCGAAGGCCCCCCTGGTCCGCGAGGCGCTCAAGGCCCAGGGGCTCGCCCGGCTGATGCTCGAGACGGATTCGCCCTACCTCGCGCCGCAGTCGGTCCGCGGGAAGGAGAACACGCCCGCGTCGCTCCCGGAGATCGCCGCGCTCGCCGGCGAGGTGCTCGGACTGCCGGCCGACGAGGTCGCCGAGGTCTCGACACGGAACGCCCGGGCCTTCTTCGGGTTCTGATTGTCGCAGATTCGTTTCCTCCTGCGCCACGGAAGGTAACGTTCCCGTCGCAGGATGGGTCCATGAGCGGTGCTTCATCGAGGGGGTGCCATGATGAGCTGCGGAATCGGCTCGGTCCTCTCGCGTCCGCCGCGCCCGTCCTCGACCTGCTTCTCCGGACCGGAGAATTCGACGAGTATCTGCGGGGTCTCGACGCCGCCGGCCGACCTGACTACTTCAAGGCCGCCCTCGAACGCGCCGGCATCGCGGGCTCCTGGACCGACGGATGTCTGGCCCGCGTCCCGAAAACAGGCCCGCTGCTGGTGGTCGCCAATCACCCGCACGGTCTGGCCGACGGTCTCGTGGCGATGGACTTCCTCCTGCGCGCCCGGCCCGACGCCCTGGTGGTTGGCAATCGGTTCCTGACCAGGATCTCGGGACTCCGCCCGTGGCTCATCGAGGTCAATCCGTTCGAACACGGCGCGTCCGACGCGTCCAATCTGGAAGGGGTCCGCCGCATCCTGTCGCACCTTCGCGCGGGCGGCTGCGTGCTCGCCTTTCCGGCCGGCGAAGTGGCCGCCGCACGGTGGTTCCGCGACGGCATCACGGAGTCCCGCTGGTCGGCCGGCATGGTGCGCATCGCCCGCCGCACGAAGGCCACGGTGCTCCCCCTGCACATATCAGGGGGAAATTCGGGCCTCTTCCACGCCGCCGGCCTGCTTCACCCCTCGCTTCGCACGCCCCTCCTCATCCGCGAGTTCATGCGTCCCAAGGACCGCCAGATCCGCGTCCGTTGCGCCTCGCCCGTGGCCCCCTCCGGACTGGACGCGCATCCCGATGATGACGAGGCCACGCAGTTCCTGCGGCTGCGCTGCGAGCTGCTGCCCTCCCGCGACGATCGCCCGGCCGCTACGACGCCCCGCGCGGCGCACGCCGATCTCATCCGGCCGGTGGCTCCCGCGCTGCTGCGGGCCGAATTGGAAAGCCTTCCTGCGGAAGATCTGCTGCTGACGAGCGGAGACTTCAAGGTCTACCGTTTCCTCGGATCCGACCTTCCCCACACGCTGCGTGAGGTCGGACGGCTCCGTGAGGCCACGTTCCGGGCCGTTTCGGAAGGCACGGGACTCGCATGCGATCTGGACGCCTATGACGCCTGGTATGACCAGATCGTGCTCTGGGATGACCGGGCCTCCGCGGTGGTCGGCGGCTACCGGCTGGGCCCTACGGACCGAATCCTTCCGGTCCGTGGCAAAAGGGGGCTCTACACGTCGACGCTCTTTGAGTTCAAGGGCGACTTCTTCCGTCGCATGGATCCGGCTCTGGAGATGGGGCGTTCCTTCATCCGTGCGGAGTATCAGCGCAAGGCCGCCAGTCTTCCGCTGCTCTGGCGTGGCATCGGGCGCTACGTGGTCCGGTTTCCCCGCTATCACCTGCTGTTCGGTCCGGTGAGCATCAATCCGGAGTACGGACAGGCCTCGCGTGACCTCATGCTGGCGTACCTGCGCCATAATCGCACCGCAGATGATCTGGCGCCGCTGGTCCGGGCCAAGAGCCCGCCTCGCTCGATGAGCCTCAGGGACGCCGACCTGGAAGTCCTGCAACGCTGCGCCTTCGACCTGGAACATGTGTCCGGCCTGGTGAGCGACCTTGAGCCGGACGCCAAGCCGGTCCCGGTCCTGCTCAAGCACTACCTGAAGCTCAACGGGCGCATCATCTCCTTCAACGTCGACCCCGGCTTCGGCGGCTGCCTCGACGGACTCATCGTGGTCGATCTGACCCGTACGGATCCGCGGCTGCTCGCCGCCTACATGGGCGAAGAAGGGGCGGCGGCTTTCCTTGACTACCACGACGTCTCGCCCTCCGGCGCCGCTGTCTGAAACGGAAAGGGCGGGCCCGGAGGCCCGCCCTTCCGGGGACATGCCCCGCCGTCCTCCCGGCTCAGAAGTTCGCCCGCACTCCGAAGCTGATGGTGTTGTCAGCTTCGCCCAGTCCCAGCAGGGCGTCTTCGGACGCATAGGTGAGATGGAAGGTCACGTACTCCGCCGGGCTGTAGGTCAGGCTGACGCCGACCGAGGTGGGCGAATCTCCGTAGCGCTGGCCAAGCGCGGTGCGCGCGAGCGCGGTTGAAAAGCCGGATTCAGCGTCGAGGTCGTTCACGAAGTGGGTCGCGGCGAAGGTGAGCGCGAACTGCCTGCTGAGGTCGTAGCGGTAGCGGGCCCCGATGACCACCTGGCCGTTGTCAAAGGCGTCGCCGGAGTCGGTTCCGGAGGCCTCGGCCGAGGTGTCCGCGTAAGCGAGCGAGAAGGTCGCGATTCCCGGACCGGCGGTCAGGTCGTATTCCAGTCCGACCGAGAAACGCGTCGCATCGAGTTCGACGTCGACCCCG
Organism: uncultured Klebsiella sp.; assembly: GCA_964601955.1. GTDB lineage: Bacteria > Verrucomicrobiota > Verrucomicrobiia > Opitutales > UBA953 > UBA953. Next base: position 25,302 of record CAZRPB010000017.1, read on the forward strand.
GGCGTCAGGGTGAACAGGTCGGAGGTGGCGTCTGCGTAGGAGGCGGTGACGCTGAGGCCTCCGCTCAGGCGCGCCCGAGCGGACACGGACACGGCGTCGAAATCGTCTCCGTCGCGGACGATCATGCTTTTGTCGACCCCGATGGAGAAGGTTTCTTGCCGAGGCGTCTGGGCGTGAGTGACGGTGGCGGAAGCGGCGAACAGGAGGGTGAGCAGGTTGCGCATGGCACGACCGATTCTGGCGTCACCCGGGCGCCCTCAAGGGGTTATCAGTGCCCCAAAATGCCGAAAGACTGTCTGAAATCGCCGGCCGCCGGCTGCTTCTTCAGGCCTTCGCCAGGGCCTGCTCAAGGTCGGCGATGATGTCCTCGACGTCCTCGATGCCCACGGAGAGG
>CAZRPB010000018.1:0-25115 GCA_964601955.1 uncultured Klebsiella sp.
GCTCGGGGGCGGGCGTGGCCGCCTTGGCGGAGGCCTTCTTGGTCGGTTGGGCGGCGGGGAGCGTGCGGGCGGCGAGGTCGGCCGGGACGGTGAATCGCAGGAGTCTCATGGGGTCCCGCATTCAGCCCTCGGATTCGGGGGCTGGCGAGAGCTTTCCGTTCCCTCAGCGGACCTTGTAGATCTTCACGTCGTCGACCCACAGGGTGGAGTTCACCAGGAAGCTGAACCAGCGCTTCATGGGGTGTCCGAAGCCCGCCGAGCGGTGGGAGAGCACGCGTCGTCCGTCGAGGCTCAGGCGCATCTCATCTCCCTCGGTGACCAGGGCGAGGGTATGCCATTCCTGGTCGACCTTCAGGTCTCCCATGACCTGCTTGGTCTTCAGAAGCTTGTCCAGGTCCGGCGGGACGGGGGTCTTGCGGGCGGCGGCGTCCTGGCGCGTGGCTCGGATCTTGAGGTCCATCACGCCCGTCTTGTGGTCGATGAGCGTCACCTTGCCGCCGGCCAGGATGGCGTAGCAGAGGTGTCCGGCGTGGACGCCCTTGGTTTCGCGGTCGACGAAACCGAGCTGCATCGACTCCCCCTTGGTCAATCCGGGGAACTTGAACCGGACCAGCACGCCTCCGTCGCGGAAGCCGGCCTCGTGGTGGATGTGCGCGGCGTGACCGGCCTCCTTGGACGCACTGGCGATCTTGAGCACGCCTCCGTCCAGGTCGGCCTGCTTGATCTTCGGTATGCGGTCTGCGGTGGCGCTGTTCCAGCCGTTGCCGATCGCCTTGGCGAGATTGCCGTCCTCCTCCCTCTCGAAGGCGTCATGGAAGATGAGCGTCCCCTCCTTGGTCAGCCAGGCGGCGTCGTCGGCCGGAGCGGCATGGCAGGCGACGGCAGAGGCGATCAGGACGAGAAGGTGGCGCATGGGGAGTGGGATGAAAGATGGGTGATGAGGAATGGAGAATGGGGGAGATGGGGAGCTTTGGAACCTTCCGTCATGCCTTCACTGCCGTGATGACGCTGCGGTCGCAGGCGGTCTCGGCGAAGCGGAAGGAGCCGAAGCCCGCTTCGTTCAGCAGCCCGCGCATTTCACCGACCCCGTAGCAGCGTCCCTCGGTGACGCTCATGAGCAGGGCCGAGTAGGCGGTTACGGGCAGGGGGCCGTCCTTGGCTTCGTTGAGATGGGCGTCATGGATGACGATGAGCGAACCCGGCTCGAGGGCGGCGGCCGACGCGGCGAGCAGGGTCCGCACCTTGGGCACGTCCCAGTCGTGCAGCACGTTTGAGAACAGGTGGACGTCGTGACCTTTTGGCAGCGGGTCGCGGAAGATGTCACCGGCAGTGACCGACACCAGTCCCTCGCAGCCCCGCTTGCGGATCATCGTGCGGGCGATGCCGTCGACCGGAGGCCGTTCGAGCACCGTGGCCCTGAGGCCGGGCGTGCCCTGCGCGAGCACGCACGCGTAGATGCCCGAGCCCCCGGCCACGTCGAGCAGGCTGCGTCTCCCGGCCAGGCCGGCCTCGCGCAGCAGCGCAGGTCCTAGCGTGAAGCCTCGGCAGTCCATGGCGGCGGTGAAGCCCGTGGCGAACTCTTCCGTGAGCATCGCCTCGGTCCACGGCTTCTCGTCCTTGTAGCTGCCCCAGTTGGCCGGACGGTCGGTGCGCAGGATGACGGCGAAGTCCCTCGCCACTGGACGTTCCTTCAGCGAGGCGTAGTAGGGGATGAGTGAGCGGGGCGAGTCCTTCGTCAGGTGCTCCACTGCGGTCGCGGTCGCATGGAAGTGTCCGCCTTCTTTCTTCACCAGCCCGTTGGCGGCGAAGAAGGACAGCATCACGTCGGCCGGCCTCGCGTGCACGCCAAAGGCGCGGCAGACGCCTTCCAGGTCCATGGGCTCACGGGCCAGCCTGCTGAAGAAATCGAATTCGCAGGCCGCCGCGGCGATCAGGTCGGCCGCATAGAGACCGTCACGGTAGCGGTAGAGCTGTTGAGGATCGGTCTCGGGGCCGCGCGTCAGGTCGTGGCCCATGTCACTTCCGCGCGGCAGGCTTGAGCTCCTCGGCGGTCCAGCCCGCGGTGCGTTCGGAGAACTTGGCGCGGACGTCCTTCACGAAGGCGGGGGCGACGGGTGAGGCTGTGTGTTCCCATTCGCGTCGCACGTAGGTGAGCACCGCGGCGACGTCGTCGTCGGAGAGCTGGAGCATCGGGGGCATCGCGAGGTCCCAAGTGCGTCCGCCCACCTTCACCGGGCCGTTGAGCCCGTGCATGATGATGCGTGCCGTGACGTCGGGAGACCCAAGCACCCATTCGCTGTCCACGAGCGGCGGGGCGAGCCCTTCGAGTCCGTAGCCGTGGGGCTGGTGGCAGCCGCCGCAGAGCGAACCGTAGATGGTGCGTCCCTTTTCGAACGCGGCCTGCTGGGCGGCGTTGAGCGGGACGATCTTCGGGGGAGGGGGCGCGCCCGGCTTGCCCACCCAGACCAGTCTTGCGTCGATGGCGGCCAGCGCCTTGGCGCCGTCGCCGGACTTGAGTGAGGATTTGAGCGAGGCCAGGGCGACGGAAGCTCCGTCTAGCCAGAGCGGCTTCGGCTTCTGCGCTCCTTTGCCGGCGACCGACTGCGAGAGCCCTTGGACCAGGGCGAGACGTACGGCGGGCTTCTCATCGGCGAGCCTGAGCATCTCCTCGAAGGGGTCGGCCTTTCCGGCCTGCGCGACCATGGATGCCAGCGAACGGAGCGCCTCCAGGGCGGGCTTGGGGGGCTTGGCGCCGGATTTGTCGGCGATGATGCGGGCGATGGAAGGCTCGCGGCCGCGGATGCCGGTGAGGGCACCCTCGCGCACGAGTACGTTGTCGCCTCGTCTCAGCAGCGTCCAGGCCAGGGCGTCGTCCGTCACCGGGAGGTTGGAGGACGAGAGGCGCACGGCGACTTGGGCGAGCACGCCGGCCTCCTTGTCGGCCGACAGCCCGGCTATCTCCGCCATGACTTCGGCGGGGGCGGCTCGGACGGCGCCGGCTCGGACGCGTGCATCTGGATCCTTGAGCGCGGCGCGTGCCGTGGCGGCGTCGAAGGACGCGAGTCCTTCCAGCGTCCAGACCGCGTGCAGCCGCGCGAGCGCGGGTGCGGCGGCCTTGGTCGCGAGGGCGCGCAGCGCAGGGGCGGCTTCCGTGGCGGAGCGTTCGACGATGAGGCGCTGCGCGGTGTCGCGTACCCAGCCGTTCGCGTGGGTCAGGGCTTCCACCAGGCCCGCGGCGTCGGAGGGCATGCGGAAGGCGGCGGGGCGAGGGGCGCCGTCGCGCACCACGCGCCAGATGCGGCCACGGTCAAAGGGCGTGACAAGCTTGCGGTCCTCGATGTTGGCCACGAGGTAATGCGTCAGGAAGGCCTCGTGCTGGATGATGCCGCGGTAGAGGTCCACGATGAGCATCGTGCCGTCGGGGGCGTTCAGCGACTGCACGGGACGGAAGCGCTCGTCCGTCGAGGTGAGGAACTCCTTGCCGGGGTGCGGATCCACGGCGGTCACGACCCCATCCTTCTCCGAGAGCGTCACGCGTTTCACCAGGTTGCCGGCCGGTTCGGGGATGAGCACGCTGCCGACGAAGGCCGCTCCGAGACCGTCGCCGCGGTAGACGCCGGCGCCGCAGGTCGCGGTCGCCTTGGTGAGCGTGCCGTCCTCGCGCAAGGTCTTGCCGTCGTAGCCGCGGTTGACGCCGGGCGTGGGATGCGAGGGGAACACGTCCTGCGCGGCCATCGCCTTGTGGTTGATGCCCGCCGCCGTGCGGAGCAGGGGGTTGCGCGAGTAGGCCTCGGTCTGCAGCAGGTCGGTCCGAAGCAGGTCGGAGTTGTAGTTGAAGTAGAGGCGTCCCACGTCGTCCTGGCAGAGGCCCCACTGGCCGCGTCCCAGCCCGCCCGGGAGCTTCTTCCACTGGCCGCCGGTGAGGCGGAACCGGGAGGCGTAGCCGGAACTGTAGACGTGGTTGTCGAGCGCCCAGGTGGGGGCGTTGGCCATGTGTTCGGGCTGGCCGCCCTCCTTGCCATAGTCGTCGGCGACGACGGTTTTCTGGTCCGCGCGGCCGTCCCCGTCCGTGTCCTTCATGTGCCAGAGGTAGGGAGGGGCCGCGACCAGCGCGCCGCCCGCCACGGGCATCACCGCGCGGGGCATCACGAGCCCGTCGGCGAACACCGCGGCCTTGTCCATCTTTCCGTCGCCATCCGTGTCCTCCAGGACGGAGATGCGTCCGTTGGGATCCTTCTCGCCGCCTCCCTTGAGGTCCTGCATGTAGCCTCGCATCTCGACCACGAAGAGTCGGCCGCGCTCATCGAAGGCGGCGGCGACGGGTGACTGCACCATGGGCTCGCAGGCGACCAGTTCGACGCGCCAGCCCTTCTCGACCTTGAACGTGGCGAGCTGATGCTCGGGCGTGAGGGGCAGGGGCGCGGCCGGCCGGAACTTCAGCTCCACCTTCGCGGGGCCGGCGTTCTTCTCGTGGAGCGCGAGGGCGCAGGCGCAGCCGAGCGCCAGCCAGGTGAAGGCTACGAGCGGGGTCTTCATGCCTCCCAAGACAACCGAAACCCGTCCTTTTGCGAAACAAAACCTGCGATTCAGCGGAGCGAATCCAGAGGGATCACGGCCAGTTCGGCGCTGTTGTTGTTCCACAGTTCCCGGCCGGTGCCGACGCGGCCCGCCCCTCCTCCGCTGTTGGAGTAGCCCACGTAGAGGAAACCGCCCATCTCAAGGGCGCAGGGGTAGGCGAGGGCGGCCTTGGGATGGGACTCCCCCGGGCCCGTGGTGTGCACGGCGTCACGGATGACGAAGACTCGGCTGAAGGCCTCCTCGCCTGGCTCCGATACCGCGATGCACAGGGGGGCGCGACGGTTGCCGCCGTCTCCGCTGATGGAGCTGATGAGATAGCGACGTCCGTCCGAGAGCATGCCGGCGCAGGGCTTGCTCGCGGCCATGGGCATGTCGGAGGGCGCGAGGGCCGTCCAGGTGCGGCCGCGGTCCCTGCTCACGGCGGTGAGCAGCTGGGCCTTCTGTCCGTAGCGTGAGTAGAGGTGCACGCTCTTCCCGTTCACGACCACGGCGGATTCGCCCCAGACGCTGCCGAGTCCCGGCGACATCGGGATCCTGACGAGGTCCCACTTCGTGAAGTCGTCTCCGTGGCTGATCGCCACGGCCGGAGGGTTCTGTCCGCCGACCGAGGCGCCGGACATGATCCAATTGCCGTCGCCGAGCGGGACGGGCGGCTCAAGCGGCCAGAACCCGCCGCCGATCACCGTGCCGAACTTCTTCCAGGAGCCGTCGGGCTGGAGCAGGTAGGCGCGGGTGTGCACCTCCTTGAGCGTGCCCTTGTAGGCGCCGTGGAAGGCCCACAGGCGTCCTTGGTGCGAAAGCATGACGCCGTGGCTTACCCCGACTTCGGGGGCCGGTGCGCCGTCGATGGTGCGCACGGGGCTCCACGTGCGTCCGGCGTCGTCGCTGACGGTGTAGCGCGCCTCTTCGGTCGAGGTGTTCTCGCCGCCGCGGTTGTGTCCGAAGCTCGCGTAGAGCCGGCCTTGGTGGGAGGCGAGCGCCACGCCGTGCAGGAAGCGGTAGCCGTCCAGGGAGAACTCATACGGCTTGATCACCTGGAAGCGCACGCCCTTGAGTCGCGGCTGGTCGGCCGCCGCGGGGACCGGGCCTTCGGCGTCCCAGGCGTCGGAAGGATGCCGGGGCGACGCGCATCCGGAGATGAGCGCAGCGACCGCGGCAATCAGCAGTATGGAACGTCTCATTTGGCGGCCTCCGCCTTCTTCTTCTTTTTACCGGTCTTCTTTTCCGCTGAATCCTTCGGGGAGGGCAGGGAGCCGTCGGCCGGCGGCTTGTCCGCGAATTCAGGGACGCGGAAGGCGACCGCATTGGACTGCCGTTCGTATTCAGCCTCAAGCCTCGCGCGGAGCTCGGCGGCCTCCGGGGCGTTCGCGAGGTTGCGGGTCTCGTAGGGATCCGACTTCAGGTCGAAGACTTCGGTCCATTCGTCGTGGCCGGGATACTTGATGAGCTTCGCATCATTCGTGCGCACGGCCGTCGTCGTGGGGACGCCGAAGCCCCTTTCGAAGAAGTAGCAGTAGAAGAAGGCGTCCCGCCAGGCGACGTCCTCGCGGCCTTCGAGCAGCGGCCGCCAGCTGCGCCCGTGCACGGTGGACGGCACGGGCACGCCGGCCAGGTCGAGGAAGGTGGGCGTCGGGTCGACGTTGAGCACCATGCGGTCGTCGGTGCGCCCGGCCTTCACCGCACGCGGATAGCGCACGACCATGGGGATGCGCAGCGACTCCTCGTAAGCGGAGCGCTTGTCGCCGAGGGCGTGCTCGCCGAGATAGTAGCCGTTGTCGCTGGAAAAGACGAAGACCGTGTCCTCCGCTAGTTTGAGCTCGTCCAGCAGCGCGAGGAGCCGGCCGACGTTGTCGTCGACCGCATTGATCCCCCGGAACATGCCCAGGTTGGTCGGTACGAGTCCTTTGGGCGCGGCCGCGGCGGTGGCGGCCGCCTTGGGTCCGACGGCCTTGAGGTAGGGCGGTTTCAGGCCGAGGTTCGGCACGGCGCGCGCCTGCTCGCCCTCGTAGGCCTTCTCATGCCGCGGCGGCGGGGTGAAGGGTCCGTGGCAGGTCTTGAAGCCGAGCACCATGAGGAAGGGCCGCTCGCGGTTGGCCCGGATGAAGTCCATCGCGAAGCCGGTCGTGACGTCGTCGACGAAGCCCTTGGTTTCGCGGCGCACGCCGTCGACCTCGACGGGGCAGTCGAAGTAGACGCCCTGCCCGGTGAAGCTCGCGGAGGTGTCGAAGCCGGGGCGCTTGCCCGACTGGTTGCCGTGGTGCCACTTTCCGAAGTAGCCCGAGACGTAGCCGACGCCGCGGAGGAGGGCGGGGAGGCTGACGTTGCCGTCGGGGTGGGGCGTGTGGTTGTTGGTCACGCCGTTGACGTGGCCGTACTGACCGGTGACGAGGGTCGCGCGGGAAGGCGCGCAAAGGGAGTTCACGACGAAGGCGTTGCGGAAGCGGAGGCCTTCGGCCGCCAGTCGGTCGAGGTTGGGCGTGCGCAGCCAGGGGAAGCGAGCATTGTCCCCCTGTTCGCGTTGCACGACGCCCATGGCGTCCCAGCGCTGGTCGTCGGAGAAGACGTAGACGAAGTTGGGCCTGCGGGTCTCGGCGGCGCCGGAGGCGGCGATCAGCGCGAGCAGGAGCGGAAGGAGACGCATCCCCTCATCGTGGGGCAGGCTCCTTGGCTGGCAACTCCGCAGGGGGCGGCGGAGGCTCGCCGACGGTGATGCGGCGGGGTTTCTCCGAGGGGGGCAGGTTGATGACGAAGGCGTAGCTCCGCTGGTCGAGCGACGGCTCGATCTGCCAGAACTCGGGGCCGTGCGAGGCCGGGTCGAGCGGCGTTCCCGGGACGGCGGGCACGGCGGGCTTGTCCGAGGTCGCGGGGAGCGCCGGCGTGCCGTCGAGCAGGACCTGGATGCGGCGGGGAGGAAGGGTCAGGCCGGAGAAGCGCAGCGGGATGTGGCCCACGCCGCCCGCGAGGGTGATCTCGGCCCGGTTGTCCTGGCATTCCACGGAGACGGCCGGATGCAGCGAACGCACCTGTCCGACCGCAGCGGCGACTTCGCGTGCGCCCTGCCGGGCCTCGCGCAGGACCATCTCCGGCGCCGAACGTGTCCGCAGGGCCTCCCTGAGTTTCTCATCGGGGCCGTAGTAGTCGTCCGCGCCTCTTGGGATCACGACGTGCTCGATGAGCGCTTCGACGTAGTCGCCGGGCAGGAGGGTCTTCACGTCGGGCGGGGCAACGAGGTCGAGCGTGACCGTGCGCAGGCGCTGCGCGGGAGCCGAGTCGCGCTCCACGATCCAGGGGTTCGCGGGCTTGCCGCCGAGCACGGCCTTCCAGGAGCGGATGACGAATCCTCGGTCGGCGAGGGCGCCGGTGCGCGCGTCCACGGGATCCCTGCCGCCGTGCAGGGAGGCCCAGGGCGTCACGCCCTTCATCTCATGGGGCTCGCCGAGCACGGTGCGTCCGTCCTCCTTGCCGTGGGGCGCCGGCTTCCAGGCGCGCGCGACGCCGCCGGCGTCACCGAGCGCGAACGATTCTTCACGCGGATAGTTGTACTGCTCGGACCCCATCTGGAAGATCGTGCAGCGGCCGACGTCGGTCCGGTTGACGACGTCGAGGCGCAGGCGGTAACTGGCGCGCGCGATGTCCGTGGTGCGGCCGATGCTTACCTCGGCCCGGGTCATCATCCCGCCGAAGCTCGTCCCCGGGGCGGCCATGAGGCCGCTGTAGACGACCTTGGAGAGGCAAGGTCCCTGGGAGACGTACGCGGTGCGGACGTCGGTGTGCTTGAGCCGCCTGCTTCCGGGCGCGGGAGGCTCGAGGATGAACCAGTCCGCCCCGCCCACGTTGTTGGTCCACTGCCATCTTTCGCCGCGCATGGGGGTCACCATCAGCGGGCGTACGTCCAGCACGATGTTGCCGCGTTGCGCACGGTCGGGCTCGAAGCAGAAGCTTTCTCCCCAGGACCCGATCGCCGTCTGGTCCCAGAGCTGGTTCGAACCCCAGCCGATCAGGCTCAGCTGGGAATGGGTGACGGCCGGCAGGCGCCCCCAGTGGCCGTAGGCCAGGGCGAGTTCCAGTTCCGCCTCCCGTGCCGAAAACTCGAGGTTGATCATCGTCACGCCATGGAACCACTGGCTGGCGAACTCGCCCGCCTCGGGCCGCGTGTGCCAGTTCTTGCTGAGCTGGACGGGGATTCCGGTGGGGATGCCGTCCGGCGTGCGCAGGACGGCCGTGATGCCCGTGATAGGGGCGCCTTGGACGTGCCTGAGGCCTGCGCCGGTCTTGGTGAACATGACGCGCGCCATGCCGCGGTCGGACTTGCTGAAGCGGAGGCGCACGCGCTCGAGGACGTCGTTGCCCTGGCCGGTCCCCCGCACGGAATCGAGGTCGACCTTGAAGCAGCCCAGCGTCGCGTCCTTGGTGACGGGCAGCGCCGCTCCGGTGTCCTTGTCCTCGGCTACGAGCGTGACGCCTTGGTCTGCCTCCGGCCATATCCCGTCGGTGCGGACTTTGAGGTATCCTCGGTGCCAGCCGGAGGCGTCCGCCGGGGTCGGGCCTTGCCAGTTGACGTTGGGGTCGTTGTTGCCGCCGTTCTTCCAGACGTCGATCCTCATCCTGACGTCCTTCCATTCATTGCGGACGCGCCGCTCCTTGGCGGCGACCTTTTCATCGAAGCTCAGCGCGAAGCCGTCGCCCGCGGCCGGCACGGACTTGCGCGTCGCGATCGCGCCGATCTCCGCGGTCGTCAGGACGCGGGTGTGGAGGCGCACTTCGTCGACCGCGCCTTTGAAATGGTAGCCGTCGCCGCCTCCGTCGCCCCGTCGGCCCAGCGTGAGCGGCGCCTGGCTCGCACGGCGCGGGCCGTCGGTCTTGGCGCGGCCGGCCGGGGCGCCGTTCACGAAGAAGGCGCAGGACTCCCCGTCGAAGGTCAGCGCCACGTGGTTCCAGGCCTCCATCTTCGCCTCCATGGGCGATATCAGCAGGCGGGCGCCCGTCCGGCCTCCGGCCCCGTTGAATCGCGCGGCCAGCCGTGACTGCCCGAACGAGAAGCCGAATCCGCCCGGGCTCTCCTCATTCGCTCCGTGACAGGCGATCCAGGGCGCCTGCCGACTGGCCGTGGCGGCGTCTTCCGGGACGTAGACCCAGAGTTCGAAGGTGAACTGTTGCGCGTTGAAGGAAGGGTGCGAAGGGGAGACGTGATGGTTCCTGCCCGTGAGTCCGAAGCCGCCGCCACGGACGCCGAAGCAGGATTCTCCCTCGGGGATGCTTTCCAGGGGCGGACGGGCGTGCAGGGAGAACGTCAGCCGGTCCGGCCAGGCCACGGTCTCGAATCTGAATTCACCGTCGAGCTTCCTGCCGGCAGGGTCGACGGCTTCAAGTCCGAGGATGTCCGCACGTTGCAGGAACCTTCCTGACTCGATGAGCCGTGGGCCGGATTTTCCGTCCCAGGGCTTTCCGCGCCTGATGTCATACTCCACGCCGTCGACGGTGATGGTCGTGATCCTGTGGGCTGTCGGCATCGGACGGCGGGTCACGATCGCGCGGTGCCTGAGCTGCCTGCCGTTCTCCTTAGGATCGGCGTCGGGGTCGAGGTCGTAGGCGGCGTGGTCGCCAGGGTGGACGTCGCCGAAGCCCCCGAAGGCCGTAAAGGCGAGCGACCCGGTGTTCTGCGCGACCCAGAAGGCGCCGCTCTCGATCACCCGCACGCCTGAGCCGCCCAGCTCGGGCATGCCCCCTTCCCAGTGCATGCCGGTCCATTGGTTGGCGGCCGTAGGCATCACTCCCTCGACGAAAGGGGGCAGGTCCGTCCTCTTCGTCGGGTTGGTCCGTGGCGCGCCCGGGGGAGCGACCTGGGCGAGGCAGCACGTCGCCAGGGCGAGCAGGGTTGTCGGCACCAGGGGGCGGAGCATGACCCAAGGTTGCGGCATTGCGCCGCCCATGGGGAGAACCAATTTCGAGGGAGCCTCGGCTTACTTCACCGCGGGCCAGTCGTCGGTGCGGAAAGTGGAGGCGGGCAGGTCGGCGCCGTTGACGAGATTGCAGTCGGGATTCTCCGACCAGGCGTAGCGCACCGCGACGGGCGCGGACACTTCGGGGCTGCTCACGACGACCTTGTCGCCTTCGATGCGGGCCGTGGCGGGCTTCCAGGACTTGTCCGATCCTGCGATCAGGAATCCGCGGGGCGCCCCGCCGTCGCGGGTCTTCAGGCCTTCGCCGTGCTTGAACGACACCGTGACGGAGGATCCTTCAATCCTGTGGCCCGCCGGAAGGGGGCCGCTGGTCGCCGGAACCTTGCGGTCGTAGACCGTGCCGAGCGCCCAAAGCGAGAGACGCTTCCCGACCGCCTGCTTGTTCTTGGGATGGATGTCCTTGGGGTCGCCGACGTCGAGCGTGATGGCCATGCCGGTCCTGGGCAGGGCGAGCACCTTGGTCATGGACTCGCGCATGCGGGGCCAGCCTTCGGACTGCGAGTTGCGGTAGTTGGGCAGCTGCACCCAGGCGAAAGGGACCTCGTCCTGCCAGAGCGCGCGCCAGCTGCTCACGAGCTGCGTCAGCTGCTTGACGTAGAGTTCGGCCGTCTGGGGGCTGTGCGCATTGCCTTCGCCCTGATACCAGAGCATGCCGCGCACGCCGTAAGGCACGAGGTTGACGACCTTGCCGTTGTAGAGATGCGCCGGTCCGCCCTTGAGCTTGCGCATCGCCAGGGGGTTCTTCGGGGCGGGCGTGACGAACTCCTTGCCTTCCTTCTTGGCCTGGGCGACGGCGTTCTTCCAGCGCTCGGTCTGCTTGCGGTGCAGTTCGCCGGCGCCGGCGACGTCGAAGGTGTCGAACTCCTTGAGACGGGCGTCATAGACCGCCTTCGTCTCAGGGTCCGAGGACTGGGTCTCGGCCGAGACCCAGGCTTCGATCGGCGTCCCGCCCACGGAGGTGTTCACGAGCCCGATCGGCACGCCGAGCTCGCGGTGCAGTTCGCGTCCGAAGAAGTAGAGCGTGGCGGAGAAGCCGCCCACGGTGTCAGGAGCGCAGACGCTCCAGGAGCCCTTGCCCTCGGGCTGGGGCTTGGCGGCGGGCCCGGATGATTCCTTGAAGTGACGGATGAGGGGGAGGTCGGCGGCGGCCTTCTCCTTCTCGAAGTCGTCGGAGGATTGCACGGTCATCGCCATGTTGGACTGACCGGAACCGAGCCAGACTTCGCCGACGAGCACGTCCTTCACCTCGACCTTGCGTACGTCCTTGCCGGCCGCGGTCAGCGTGCGCGGTTGGGCGCTGGCCTCCATGGGGTCGAGCCGAACGATCCAGCGGCCTTCGCCGTCGGCGACGGCCTGCTTGCTCTGTCCGCCGAACTCCACGCTGACCTTCTCGCCGGCGTCGGCGAAGCCCCAGACGGCGACGGGCTTGCCGCGTTGCAGGACCATGTGGTCGGAGATGGGCGCGGCCAGGCGGAACTCGGCGGCGATCAGCTGGGCGGCGCCAAGGATGGCGACCGTGATGAGGGGGAGCAGGCGTGGGGTGCGCATGGCCTTAGGACAGCGGGAATAGGCCTGGGTTGCGAGTCCGGACCTTCAGCGCTTCTTCTTCACCGCCGCTTTAGCAGGACCAAGGGCGGCGTCCTGGGGCATGGACCGGTGCCATTCCAGGACGGCCTTGGTCAGCCGATCGGCCACGGCCGGTTCCGCCTTGGCGAGGTCGCGGCTTTCACTCGGATCCGTCTCAAGATCGTGGAGCCGGGCGCCGGAACCGTCGAAATCACAAAGCAGCTTCCATCGTCCGTCACGTATGGCGAGGTCGGGCTGCGACTCGGGCAGGGCGGGGGGCCAGTTCTTCCGGTCGGGCGGGCGGCGCCAGACGAGCGGCTTAGCGCGGCGGTGGACTGCGGCGCCAAGCAGCGCAGCGGACGCGTCTTCACCGTCGGCGTCGGCGTGCCGTGCGCCGGCGAGACGGGCGAGGGAGGGGGCCAGGTCGAAGGCGGCGAGGATGGATGAGTCGTCCTCGCCTCCGGGTGCGCACTTCATGAGCCCCGGGGACCAGACGACGAGGGGCGACCGGATTCCGCCCTCGTAGATCTGGGTCTTGTGTCCGCGGAGATGGCCGGCTGTGCCGGCGCCAGGCTCCGGTCCGTTGTCGGAACAGAGCAGGATGACGGTGTTCTCGCGCAGCTTGGCGTCGGAGCGGACCTTGGCGAAGAGCCGCCCCAGCTGCCGGTCCATGGATTCGAGCACCGCGAGGTACAGCCCGCGCTTGCCGTCCCGGAAGTCGGCGACCGGCGGCCAGAACGGGCTGTGCACGTCGTCGGGCATGACCGTGACGAAGAAAGGACGGCCTGCCGCCGCACTGCGGTCGATGAATGCGGCCGCCGCATCGACGAAGCCCGTCGTGATCTCCGAGCGCAGCGTCCACTTCGCCGGTCCGCCCAGACGCTCGGCGTCGGCCCAGATGCGCCCCGGCTTCTCCTCGCCCGGACGCAGGGTGAGCGGCAGCAGCTTGGGCCCCATGCCCTCGAAGTTCGTCAGCGACTCGTCGTAGCCGTAAGCCGTGATCGCGGGCGCGTCATCGACGTCGCGCTGACCGCCCAGATGCCATTTGCCGAACTGGCCCGTCGCATAGCCGGCATCCTTGAGCGTCCGCGGGAGCGTCGGCGCCTTCGGGTCCAGCCATTGGGCCAGCCCGCGCTGCTCGTTGTCGGCCCGGTTGTTCAGGTAGGAAGTGATCCGCCAGCGCTGCGGGTACTGCCCGGTGAGCAGCGCGCAGCGAGAGGGCGAGCAGATCGGCGAATTGACGTAGAACTGGGTGAAGCGGCGGCCTTCGGCGGCCAGCCGGTCGACCTCGGGCGTGCGTACGTCCTTGCCGCCGAAGCATCCGAAGTCCCCCCAGCCGAGGTCGTCGATGAACACGACCACGAAGTTCGGTCGCGGCGCGCCCCAGGCGCCTACGGCGCAGAGGAGGAGCGCGACAATCAGGCGTGCCATGTCAGCGCAGCGAGCGGATGTAGAGGATGACCGAATCGATCTGAGCTTCGGTCATCACGCCGGCGAAGCTGGGCATCGCGAATTCCGACTTCAGGAAGGAGGCGTGCTTCTTGGCCTCGGGCTTCAGGATGGACTCGCGGAGGTAGGCGTCATCCACCGTCAGCGACCCCTTCTTCCTGGCGTCCGTGACGAAATCCCGCTTCGAGCCGTAAAGTCCTTTCCACTTGGGGCCGACGTTGGTCATGGCGGTGTCGGTCACCGAATGGCAGGCGACGCACCCGAAGACCGTCGAGAGCCGACGTCCCTCCTCAACGGAGACCGTCTCCTTGGCCATGGCCTTGGCCTGGCGGGGCGTGAGGTCGACCTTCAGGTCGCCGAAGCCCTCCTTTGAAGGCTCGAAAGGCGTCAGCTCATGGATCGTCGTGTAGGCGTTGTCTTCCATCGCGCGGCCTTCGGCGCTGGCGATGGACCAGCCCACTCGCAGCTGTTCGACCGGCCGGATGCCGGGCGTGGCGATGAAGACCGACCTTCCGTCCTCAGAGACATAGGCCGCGCTCGGCGTGAGCCAGTCGTTGCCCGTCGTGCCGTCCTCCTTGTATTGGGCAGAGCCGTAGGACGGAGCGCGCCGGTAGCGCCAGGTGGCCAGCGACCAGTTGTCGGGGTCGGAGGCCTTGGCGCGGTCCACCGGAACCTCGAAGCGCACCAGCACGCCCTTGTCCATGGGGGTGACTTCCTTCGGCACGAGGAGCGGGGCCCCCGTGTGACGCACGCGCCCGATTCCTGCGAGCGAGTCGAGGATGTTGCCCCAGCCGGCGATCTGGAATCCGGCGAGGTAGAGCTGGCCGTCCGTCGGGTTCACCGATCCGTTGAGGGGAGGGAAGGTGAAGCCCTGCGCCACGCTGGCGACGCTGGCCTGCGGGCGCGAGCCTCGCCGGTTGAAGTTCACCCGGAGCAGGTCCGGCTTGTTGAAGCAGATCTGGACCAGCTCGTCGTCGAGCGGTCCCATCTTCGCACCGATCAGCCAGACCTGGGAGAGCGCGGATGCGTTCACCGCGTGCGGCATCCAGGTGAGGGGCGGTTCAATCGGCGCCGGGTAGCTCTCCTTGGGCAGCTTGTCGCTGAGGAAGCCGTAGAACTTGCGTCCTTTGACCACGTGGATCGGCGTGCTCGGCACGTAGTGGCCCTGCTGGTCGCTCGAGGTCACCAGCCCTGTGACGGGATGCACGGCCAGGTTGGGTTGGCGGAAGCCGTAGCCGAGCACCTCGTGGCGGGCGCCGTCGGCCGAGATCTTGAGGACGCTGCCGTTGTGCCTGCCGATCGTCGCGGCCTCCTGGCCTCCCTTGGCGATGAAGAACTCGCCGCCCGGCCCCAGACGCAGCGTGCTGGGGAATTCCCGCATGTCGGCGGTCTGGGCGAAGGTGTTGCAGAAGAGCTCGTGCTCATCCGCCTCGCCGTCGCCGTCGAGGTCACGCAGGCGCCAGATGCCGTTGCGGTCGAAGGCGAAGAGTTCGCCGTCCCGCACGGCCAGGGTCATCGGCTCATGCAGGCCGGAGGTGAATCGACGCCAGATCGGGCGGGGCGATTCTCCCGCGAGTCCGGCCACCGACCACACGTCGCCGTCCAAGGTGACGACGAACGCGCTTCCGTCCCTGCGGAACTGCACGTCCGAGGGACGGACGGCGCGCTTCCAAGGATTCACCACCGGCAGGCCGATCTCGTCGACGACGTAGGCCGCCTTGGCTTCGGAGAGCCGCGTCGAGGTCATCACGGCGCCTTTCCAGCGGAGTCCAGCGGCCTCCGGCCGCTCAAAGTCGGCACGACCCGCGGGCGGTTTCTTCTCGTCGCCATAGGTCACGCAGGCGGTGGCGGGCCCGCCGGTCGGGAATCGGAAGATGAAGTAGTCGGAATCGTCCTCGGTCTGGCCGAAGCCCGAAAGGGTGAGCCCCGGCTCGAGCTCCTGGGAAGGGCCGTTGACGCGTGCGCCAGCCACCAGGATCAGGTCCTGATCGCGTCGGCCAAGGGAAAGCCGCCGCTCCACGTAGGGTTCGCCCGCATGCAATGACGCCTGCCAGCGTTCCGAAACTTCCGTGGCGCCGACCGCATACCGCAGCGTGACCGTGCTTCCGGCGATGGCGATGGAGCGGAAGCGAGCCATGCCCTCGGGCAGGGCGCCGAGGCCGACCTCCTCGGGACTGGGTGCGGGTTCGCGTGGATCGTCGCGCCGCAGCGTACCCGACTGCCAGCCGGGCAGGAGGCCGTTGCCGATCCAGAGCTTTCCGTCCGGCGTGGGGAGCGGCGACTGTCCACCGGGCGTCTTGCGTCCAGGGTCATGATACGACCCCGGAGCCAGGGCCTTGTCCGTGACGCCCTTCCCGCGCCAGATGGCGGCGACCCGGCAGAGGTCGACGTCGACGGCCACGAAGCAGCCGTGTTCCAGCGGGAGCACGATGGCGCGCGGCGAAAGGTTCTTGGCTCCGGTGCCGGCGCGACGCGCGTCGATGACGGATGAGAAGAAGGGGAAGTCGGCCTCGACCCAGTCGCCCCAAGGCTGCGCGGCCGCCTTCGGCTTCTTGTCCGCGCCGACGAGGACGGCGCAGGTCAGGAGCAGCGTGGCGACGGAGGCGCGCATCCGCTCAAAGCGGCCTGATGGCGAGGTTGCGGAACCAGCAGGGGTCGCTGTGCTCGGTGAGCATCAGCTTGCCCTTGCCGGGCGCGAAGCCCTGCTTGGTGCGGAACTTGCTGCGCCCGACAGCTGCCTTCCAGTCCTCGGACTTCGTGTCGGCGGAAGAGACCGGCTTGCCGTTCAGGAAGTGCTCGATGCGTCCGTCCTTCACCACGATGCGGCTGGCGTTCCATTCACCCACCGGGCGCAGGGCCTTGTCCTTGGCCGAGTCCACGATGTCATAGATGCTCCCCGTGTTATGGGAGCCGCCGCGGAGTCCGTCCGGGTGGCCGTTGTCGTCAATCATCTGGTATTCGACGCCCAGCCACTCCTTGCCGATCTTCGTGACCCAGTACTTGATGCCGTTGTTGCCTTTGGCTTCGAGCTTCCATTCCCAGGTGAGCTCGAAGGAACCGAACTCCTCCTTGGAGATGAGCGCGCCGCCTCCCTTGCCCTTGAGGTGGATGACGCCGTCGGCGTCGGTCGACCACATCGCGTTCGGAGCCTTGCCCTCCTGGTCGGTGAAATCGGCGAGCGTCAGTTTTCTCGGACCGTTGGCGGCCAGGGCCGTGGCGGAGAGGGACAGCAGGGCGGCGATGAGCGTGCGCATGGGGGTCCGCCCCTTATGGTCGGAAGGGGGCGGCCGTGCCAGCGGAAAGCGGTCAGAGCCCCTTGAGCCAGGCGAGGAAGCTGCCTTCTTCAGCCATCAGCACGCCCAGCAGGTCGCTGCGGTCATCGGTCCAGGCGCGTGCGTCGGCCGGGGTCTCCGGCGCCTCTGAGGCCGCCTTGGAGATGAGGGGCTGGGACAGCACCTTGGCGTCCGAGGACAGCAGCATCCAGTCGGAGGTGTAGGCTCCGCCGGTGTATTCGTCGACCTGGAACTCCCCGACGTCGTCATCGTTGATGACCGCGACGCCGAAGCCCGAGTCCGCGGCGATGAGCCGCACGACCGGCTCGAGGTCGAGGTAGCGGTTGGAGACGTGCACGGCCAAAACTCCGTCCGGCTTGAGGTGGCGTCGGTAGATCGCGAAGGCCTCCTTCGTGAGCAGGTGCGCTGGGATCGCGTCGCTGCTGAAGGCGTCCAGCACGAGCACGTCGTAGCGCTGGTCTTTTTCGCGCTCCATCGAGAGGCGCGCGTCGCCCATGACCAGTTCGACCTTGGCCGGCGTGTCCGTCAGGAACGTGAAGGAGCCGCGGGCGATGCGGACCACCTCTTCGTTGATCTCATAGAACCGCATGACGTCACCCGGGCGTCCCCAGGAGGCCATGCTGCCCGTGCCCAGTCCGACCACCCCGATGCGACGTCCTCCCGCCGGCCAGACCGTGCGCATCGCGCGTCCGATGCCACTGGAGCCCGTGTAGTAGGACGCGGGGATCCGGCGGCGGGCTTCGGCCATGAACTGCAGGCCGTGGGTGGTGCCGCCGTGCTGCAGCGTGCGCTTGTGGGAGAAATCGTCCCCCGAGTCTTCCTCGAGCACCTTGAGAACTCCGTAGAAGTTGCGTGACTGCTCTATGCGGCCCGCGACGGGGGCCTGGGCGTCGATGCGGAGTGCTTCGCCGAATGCGGCCAGGAGCAGGATGAGGCCGCACCAGGCCCAGGGTCGCCGCCAGCGCGCGAGCGGACTGTCGGTCGCCGACCATAGCGCGGCCAGGGTCAGGGCCGCCAGTAGGAACAGACCGACGTGCAGTTCGAGGTAATCGTTGAAGAGCGCGGGAGCGCCCAGGGCGACGAAGAGCCCGCCGACGGCCCCGCCGGCGGAGAGCGAGAGGTAGAAACCGGTGAGACCGCCCGCCGATGGGCGCAGGCGGTAGACTTCGCCATGGCAGACCATGCACCCCACGAACAGCGCCGTGAGGAAGAGTCCGATCTCGCCGAACATCGAGAGCTCGGCCGCGGCTTCCATCGCCCAGGCGACGGGGGCCAGCCAGGCCTGCGAGGGCGTTGCCATGTTGCCCTGGGCCATCCAGGCGGCCACCGCGAGCAGGGTCACGCCCAGCAGCGGCAGCCAGAGCGCGCGCCGATACCAGCGCGGGCTGTCGAAGCAGATGATGAAAGTGAGCAGGTACAGGCTTAGCGGCAGCACCCAGAGGAACGGAATGACCGCGATGTCCTGGCAGAGGCGGTTGGTGACGGAGAGCAGCAGGATCACGCCGCAGGCCGGCAGGGCCAGCCAGAGCGTGCGGTCAAGGCCGCCGGCCGCGCCGCCTTCCGCCGTGACCGAGGCGGCCGGGAGGTCGCCCAGTCGCCAGACCTGGCGTCCGCACCATGCGGCGAGCGCGGCGAAGACCGCGAGCCCCGCCGACCACCAGAGCGCCTGGTCATGACGCCCGAGGTGAGGTTCCATCAGGAAGGGATAGCCGAGCAGCGCGAGCAGCGAGCCGACGTTGGAGAGCGCGTAGAGCCGGTAGGGCGACACGCCCGGGTGGGCGCGGCTGAACCAGGCCTGGAAGAGCGGGCCGGTGGCGGAGAGCGCCAGGTAAGGAAGCCCGATGGTCGCCAGCAGCAGCAGCAGGATCGAGCCGGTCGGCGAAGATCCGTCGGCCGGTTTCCATTGGTCGCCCGGCGCGATCGGCAGGAGCAGCAGCGAAAGCCCGAGCAGGGAAAGGTGGACGATCACCTGCGTGCGCGTGCGCAGGCGGGTCGTGCTGAAGTGCGCGTAGGCGTATCCACCGAGCAGCAGCAGCTGGAAGAAGAGCATGCAGGTCGTCCAGACGGCCGGGCTCCCTCCGAACCACGGCAGGATGTACTTCGCGATCAGCGGCTGGACCAAGAAGAGGAGCAGGGCGCCCCAGAAGATGGAGAGGGAGAAGGCGGGCATTTCAGTTTAGATGGTCCCGGTGCAGACGCTGGAGGCGTTCGACGAGGTCGGGGCGTTCGGCGGAACGGTCGCGCGACTCGGCGGGATCTTCCTTCAGGTTCACCAGGAAGGAGCGGAGCTGCACGACTTTGCGACCGTCAGCGGTGTCCCTTCCGCGGCCGACCAGCTTCCAGTCTCCGTCGAGCACGGCCCATTCGGCGTTGGGCCCGGTGCCCACCTGCCAATGCAGCGTGCGGGGGCCGAGGTCATCCTTGGCGTCAGGCCTGAGCAAGGGCGCCAGACTTCGTCCGTCGATCCTGCCCCCGGGGGTCGGCAGGCCGGCCAGTTCGGCGAGCGTGGGCAGCCAGTCGCAGGCGTGTCCCAGGGCGTCCCGTGTGGCGCCTTGGGCGATCTTGCCCGGCCAGGAGACGATGGCCGGAACCCGGATGCCGCCCTCGGTCAGGCTGAACTTGGCGCCGCGCAGGCCGCCGGCGGAGCCTCCGCCGAAGTGGGCCCGCTCCTCGGTGGAGTGCCCGTTGTCGCTCTGGAAGACGATGACGGTGTCATCACGCAGACCGAGCGATTCCAGCTTGGCGAAGATGCGCCCCAGGCGCGCGTCCATGGACTCGAGGAAGGCCGCGTATTCCCGACGGGGCGAGGGCAAGGCGGCGAAGCGCTCCAAGGCGGCGGGCTCGCCCTGATAGGGATAGTGGGGGGCGTTGAAGGCCAGGTAGATGAAGAAGGGTCGGCCGCGGTTGCGCTCAATGAAGCTTTCCGCCTCCTCGGCCAGCAGGTCGGGGAAGTATCTGCCGTCGGCGCGCACCTCGCGGCCGTCGCGCCACAGGTCATGCCGGTTCGGCCCCTGCCAGTAGAAGAAGTGCGAGTAGTTGTCGATGCAGCCGCCCATGTGTCCGAACGAATGGTCGAACCCCTGCCCGAGGGGCATGGTTTCATCCGTGTAGCCGATGTGCCATTTCCCAAGATGCGCCGTGGCGTAACCCGCCGCCTTGAACATGTCCGCCATCGTGAAGGATTCGGGCGGCAGCGCGCCGGCGCCGCCCCTTTCCGAGGAGCAGTTGTTCGGCACGCCGGCCCTCACCGGCCATTGTCCGGTCAGCAGGCCTGCGCGCGAGGGCGAGCATACCGGCGCGGCCGAGTAGAAGCGTGTGAAACGGACCCCTCTGGCGGCGAGGGCGTCCAGATGGGGTGTGCGCAGGTCCTTCGATCCGTAGCAGCCGAGGTCGGCCGACCCCTGGTCGTCCGACAGGATGACGATCACGTTGGGTCCGCGCGGGGCGGCGGAGGCTAGGACGGCCGTCAGGCAGGCCGCCAGCAGGCGCAGAAGGGGCATGCCGACAGCAAAGCCCCGGCCCGGTCCGGGCTCAACACCCTTCGCTCAGGCCAGCAGCTGCTTCACCAGGTGGCAGGGCTCGACCCCGGTGAGTCGGAAGTCCAGGCCGGCGTTGCGGAAGGTGAGACGTTCGTGGTCGATGCCGAGGCAATGCAGCACGGTGGCCTGCAGGTCGGGCACGCGGACCTCGTCCTTGACGATGTTGAAGCCCATCTCGTCGGTCTCCCCGATGGTCTGGCCGCCCTTGATCCCTCCGCCGGCCATCCACATCGAGAAGGCCTGCGGGTGGTGGTCGCGCCCCATGCTGCGTCCGAGCGAGACGCTGGCCTCCACCATCGGGGTGCGGCCGAACTCGCCTCCCCAGATCACGAGCGTGCTGTCGAGCAGGCCGCGGCGCTTGAGGTCCTTGACGAGGGCGGCCGAGGCGCGGTCGGTCTTGGCGCAGTTGTTCTTCACGTTGCCGGCGACGTCGCTGTGCGCGTCCCAGCCCTCGTTGTAGATGTTGATGAACCGCACCCCGCGCTCGACCATGCGCCGGGCGAGCAGGCAGGCGCGTGCGAAAGATGGCACCTTGGGGTCGCAGCCGTAGAGCTCGAGGGTCTCCTTGGATTCCGTCGAGAGGTCCATGAGTTCGGGCGCCGAGGTCTGCAGGCGGTAAGCCATCTCGTAGTTGGCGATGCGTGTCGCGATCTCGCTGTCGCCGTCGAGGCGGAGGCGGCGGTCGTTCATCGCGTTGATGAGCGCGATGGTGTCCTTCTGCGTGGCCGGGTCGATGCCGGCGGGCGTGCCGGTGTTGAGGATGGCGTCGCCGGTGTTGCGGAAGCGCGTGCCGGTGTGGCTGGTGGGCAGGAAGCCGCTGCTCCAGCAGGCCGCTCCGCCGCTGATCCCGCTGCCGGTGCTCATCACGACGAAGGCGGGCAGGTCCTTGGACTCGGAACCGAGGCCGTAGGTGATCCAGGAGCCCATGCTGGGCCGTCCGGGCTGGGAGAAGCCCGTGTTCATGTAGATCTGGGCCGGGGCGTGGTTGAACTGGGTCGTCCGGCACGACTTCACGATCGCGATGTCATCGGCGATGGTGGCGATGTTGGGCAGCATCTCCGAGAGCTCGGCGCCGGACTGGCCGTGCCGGGCGAACTTGTAGCGGGGTCCGAGCACGGCCGCGTCGGGCCGGATGAAGGCGTAGCGCTGGCCGTTGATGACCGAAGGGGGCAGGGGCTTGCCTTCCAGCTTGGCGAGGGCCGGCTTGTTGTCGAAGAGCTCGAGCTGCGAGGGCGCGCCGGCCATGAAGAGGTGGATGACGGCCTTGGCCTTGGGCGCGTGATGCGGCAGTCCGGGGCGCATGCCGGAGCCGGCGGCGGCCAGGCGTCCGGTCAGACCGTCGGTCATCAGCGAGGCGAGGGCGATCTTTCCGACCCCCAGGGCGCAGTCTTGGAAGAAGTGCCGGCGGGTGACGTTGGGGCGGGGGTGCATGACTGAAGGAAGATGGATGATGGAGGATTGAGGATGAAGGATGGGAGATGAAGGATGCGGGGTCGTTCAGGAGCGATGGTGCAGTTCGACGCCGTTCATGAAGGTGCGAAGTTTGGAGATTAGCAGCCGGGTGAGGCCCGTGAGTTTGGCATGACGCTGACCGGAGGTCAGGGAGCCCGTCTCATGGAGGGAATCCAAATGATCCAAGGTCTCATGGGCCGAGCCCAGGGCGTAGGTGAGGTGGCGGAGGAAATCCTGCTTGTAGCGGCGCTTTCCGAAGCCTTCCACGATGTTGGCGCGGATGGACTTGGCTGAGCGTCTGACTTGGGAGCCGGCCTCATGCATTTCGAACCGAGGCAGGTCCTCCAGCGTCATCCTGTGGATTTCCGAGGAGAGGTCGCGAGCCAGTCGCCACACCTCCAGTCGCTGATAGCCGGCCGCAGCCTCAAAGGCGTCCTCCATCACGACTCCCGTGCCGTTTATCTTCCATCCTCCATCTTTCATCGTCGATTCCATCTGATTTTCACGGATGGACGACGGTCTCGTCGAGGTTGAGGGCGGCGCGGGCGAGCGCGGTCCAGACGTCCTTCTCGGCGGTCCTGCGGTCGCGGAGGTTCTTGACGAAGGCCTTGAGGGCGGCGGTCTCGTCCGGCGCGGGCGGACGGGTCACGCAGCGGCGCAGGACGTAGGCGATGCGTCCGTCGTCATCGGCCGCAGTTTCCATGGCCTTCTGGCCCAGCGCGCGGGCGGTCTCCATGAACATCTCGTCGTTGAGCAGGGTCAGGGCCTGCAGGGGACTGTTGGAGACGTCACGGCGGGCCACGCAGGATTCGCCGGTGGGTGCGTCGAAGGTGGTCGCCATGGCGAAAGGCGCGGTGCGTTTGATGAAGGTGTAGAGCGACCGGCGGTAACGGTCCTCGCCTTCGCTCGTCTTCCATTCGATCCGGCCGTAGGTGCCTTCGGTCGTGACGCTCGCAGGCTGCGGCGGATACACGCCCGGACCGCCCATCTTGACTGAGAGCAGGCCCGAGGCCTTGAGGGACGCGTCACGGATGATCTCAGCTTCGAGTCGGAATCGGCTGCCGCGGGACAGAAGGACGTTCGAGGGGTCCTTGGCGGCCGACTCCGGCGAGACCTTGGAGGACTGCCGGTAGGTGGCGCTGGTCACGATGAGGCGGTGCAGGCGCTTGGTCGACCAGCCGGACTTCATGAACTCGACCGCGAGCCAGTCGAGCAGCTCGGGATGCGAGGGGGCTTCGCTCTGGAAGCCGAAGTCCTCGAGGGTCGTCACGAAGCCCCGGCCGAAGAAGGCCTGCCAGTGGCGGTTCACGGCCACGCGCGCGGTGAGCGGATTCTCCGGAGAGAACAGCCAGCGGGCGAAGGTGAGGCGGTTGGCGGGCGCATCCTTGGGCAGGGCCGGCAGGAAGGCGGGCACGGCCGGCTTGACCTGCTCGCGCGGGCTCAGGAACTCGCCACGATGATGGCGGAAGGTCGGACGCGGGTTGGACGAGGGACGTTCCCGCATGGCGAGGGTGGACTGGCCGCGCGGGATGCGCTTGCGGAGGGCCTCCAGTGCCTTGGCGTGGGCGGCGACTTCGGGCGCCGTCTCGAGGAAGCGTTTGCGCAGCTGGTCGCGATCGGCCGGCGCCGCGCCGGCGAGCATGTCCTCAACTGCGGCGGGGTGGCCGGTGGCCGTGGCCTGAGGGTCGGTCGTGACGGAGATGCGGAAATGCCCGAGCGGGCAGGCGAAGTGCTTTTCGAACAGCATCTTCAGCGCCCATCCCGACGTCAGGTCGGTGGGCTGGGCGAAGCGGAAGACAGCGGTCTGCTTCTGCCCGTATCCGCCGAGGACCTGCCAGCCGCTGGACATCTCGCCGTCGAGCGCGGCGTCGGCGTTGTTCTTCTTGCGCACGGCCCTGGCCTTGGCGCTCGCCTTGGCCTTCGCCTTCGGAGCCGCCGCCGCGTCGCTGATGCGGTCCTCCTCCTCGTCGTTCGTGGCGGAGGCGTCGCCCATGGCGAGCCGTCGGTCGCCCTGCCAGGCCTGGATCTCGCTGAGGAAGAAGCCGCCGAGCGGCCCTTCGTAATTGGTCAGTCCCGGACCGTCGTTGGGCAGCGCGGGGTGATGGGCGACCTCGATGCGCACCGCGGTCGCGCCCTTGACGGCCTCGGAGAAGGCGAGGTCGTAGACGTCGCTCTTGGTGATGTCGCCTCCGCCTAGGATGAAGCCGTCCGGCTGGACCTCGAGGTGGGGCAGGGTGGTCTTCATCGAGGACGGACGGACTATCCGCCAGCGTGAGGCCTTGGGCTTCTGTTCGGCGATCCAGGCGTCGAGCCTGGCCTCCAGGGCCTGGGCTCCGCCGGGGAACTTGCCGGGCAGGGCGGCTTCGGCCTGGGCGATCTGACGCGCGTGCTCGGCCTTCTGGGCCTCGAGGTCTGCGGGCGGGATGAAGTAGGTCGGCTCGTCGGCATTGTTGAGCAGCGCCATCACGGAGTAGTAGTCCGTGTGCACGATCGGGTCGTACTTGTGCGTGTGGCACTGGGCGCAGTTCATCGTGAGCCCCATGAAGGCGGCTCCCGTGGTGCCGACACGGTCCACCATGGCGTAGAAACGGTATTCGTTGGGGTCGATGCCGCCTTCCTCGTTCAGCATCGTGTTGCGGTGGAATCCCGTCGCGATGATGTCGTCGGGCGTCGCGCCGGGCAGGAGGTCCCCGGCCAGTTGCCGGATGCCGAACTGGTCGTAAGGCATGTCCTCGTTGAGCGCCTTCACGACCCAGTCGCGGTAGGGCCAGATGGTGCGCGGGCGGTCCTTCTCGAATCCGTTGGTGTCGGCGTAGCGGGCGAGGTCGAGCCACCGGCGCGCCCAGCGCTCTCCGTAGCGGGGCGAGGCCAGCAGGCGCTCCACGAGATTCTCGTAGGCCTGCGGAGAGCCGTCGGCCGCGAAGGCATCGGCCTCCTCGGGCGTCGGAGGCAGTCCGGTCAGGTCGAGCGAAAGGCGACGGATGAGCGTGTGGCGGTCGGCTTCGGGCGAAGGACGCAGGCCCTCCTTGGCGAGCCTGGCGCGCACGAAGGCGTCGATGGGATGGATCGAGGCGTCCGGCGGCGTCGGCTGGACGGGCTTCGCGAAGGCCCAGTGGGCCTCATACTTCCCGCCTTCGGCGATCCAGCGCCGGAGCACATCCTTGTCCTTTTCTGACAGGGGCTTCTTAACCTTGGGCGGCGGCATGAGGTCGTCCTTGTCATCGGTGAAGATGCGCCGGACGACTTCGCTCTTGGCCGGATCGCCTGGCACGATGGCG
>CAZRPB010000019.1:0-3986 GCA_964601955.1 uncultured Klebsiella sp.
GAAGCCGCGGAGAAGAAATAGTCCGTCCGCGGCTCACTTGTGGGCCTTGTGCCCTTCCTTGAGCTTCTGTCGCATGGCTTCGGTGTCCCGCGCGGCCAGCCTCTCGGCTTCAGCCTTCTGCTCCGCGGTCATGAGTCTTTCACACTTCTCCATGAAGAATCGGGGCTGCAGGGCCGTCAGTGAGGAGAGATTGCTGGCCGTCAGCAGCAGGCGGTAGGCCTCCACCAAGTCCTGAGGGACGTGTTCGCCGTCCAGATGCAGGACACCCAGCCTGATGATCGCTCCGATGTGCGCCCGGTCCGCGGCTATTTTGCACAGCCTGAGCCCCTCCGGCACGTTCTTCGGGACACCTGATCCTTCGAGCAGCTTCACCGCCATGAGGAAGTGCCCGCTGACAACACCCTTGTCCGAGGCCATCTTGGCCCACTTGGCCGACTCCTCGAGGTTCCGCTCAACGCCGATTCCAAGTCCGTAGTCCTGCTCGAGGATGAGCATGGAGGGGACATGCCCGAGTCGGGCGGCTGAAATCTGCCATCGCAGTCCGGCTTCGGGGTTCTTCTCCACCCTGAGGCCACGCCGGAAGATGAGCGCCAGCTTGGCATGGGCCTCAGGATTGCCCGCCTCCGCCGAACGTCGATACCACTGCAGGGCCTCGGCGACCGCAGCGCCCCGCTCCTTGAACATCGCATCCGCCAGAGCGGCCTCTGAGGGGCCGAGCAAGGCCGAATCCTTGGGCTGAAAAAGATGCTCGGCCAATGCGAACTGCGCCGATGCATCCCCCGACTGCGCCTTTTCCCTCAGTCCCTCAGGAAGTCCCGCCTGGGCGGACAGATGAGCCGCGACCGCGAAGAGCGCACACGGCAAAGAACCCGTGATTCGTCGCAAGAGGGTCATCGACGTCCATGCTGTTCCGATCGGCATGGGGGTCAATGCCCCCTCTGCAGCCGGACGGGCAGAAATGCGTCTGGCACGGCCCCGTCTTTCCTTGGATACTTTCCCCATGTCCCCCCGCATCACCCCCATTCTTTTGCTGGCCGCCTTGGTCGGCGCCCAGGAGAAGCCGGACCTGCCCATTCTCGACTTGTCCGGGGATCAAAGCCGGCATGTGATCGTCGCGGCCGGCACGAAGGATGTCTATCAAGGCCATCCGACGACGGCCCTCATGGGCGATGGACGCACGATCTTCGCGGTCTGGTGCATCAACCACGGTGGCGCAGCCGGCCCGATGGCCCGAAGCACGGACGGAGGGCTGACCTGGTCGCGCCTCGACGCGTCCCTGCCCAAGGGCTTCGCGACGCACCAGAACTGCCCGAGCATCTACCGCATCGCCGACCCCACGGGCAAGGAACGCCTCTGGGTCTTCTCGGCCCACCTCGGCAAGCGCGGCGGCCCTGGCATGCCCTCGATCATGAGTGAGGACGGCGGGGGATCCTGGAAGGAGATGCCTCCGCTGGGCTTCCCCTGCGTGATGACCTTCAGCAGCGTCATCCGGCTCAAGGACGGACGCACGCTCGGGCTCTACCATCGCGGTCCGGGCGGCGCCGACCGCGCGCCGCTGGTGACGCTGCAGACGATCACCGCCGACGGCGGCTTCACGTGGTCGGAGCCCCGCATCGTCGCCGAAGTGGAAGGAAAGAATCCCTGCGAGCCATTCCTGCTGCGCTCTCCGGACGGCAAGGAGATCGCCTGCCTGCTGCGTGAGAACTCCCACAAGGGCAGGAGTCTGATGATGTTCAGCGGTGACGAGGGAGCCACGTGGTCCAAGCCGGTCGACACAAGCTGGGGTCTGACGGGAGACCGCCACTACGGGGTCCGCACGAAGGACGGGCGCTGGGTCATCTGCTTCCGAGACCAAGCCCTCAACAGCCCCACCAAGGGCCATTTCGTCGCCTGGGTAGGGACCTATGAGGACCTTCGCGAAGGGCGCCCCGGACAATATCGGGTCAAGCTTCTGCACAACCATCCGCCCGCCAGACCGGGCGACTGCGGTTACCCCGGGGTCGAACTCCTGCCCGACGACACCGTGGTCGCGACGACCTACGTGAAATACGCAGCGGGACCGGAGAAACACTCCGTCGTGAGCGTCCGATTCAAGCTATCCGAGACGGACGCCCTGCTCAGCGCTTCGAAGGCCTCAGGCCGCTGATGACGCGACCCTCGGGACGGTCCACGCCCACCTTGACGGTGTAGGCGCCGTCCGCGAAGACGGGCGGGGCATAGCGGGTCTGCCCAGCCAGACTCCGGACGTAGAGGGTCTCGCCGGTCTTCTCGTCGATGACCTGGACGACCGCCCTGCCCTTCTCAGCCGAAAGATCGACGTCAGGCAGGTATCCGGTCGGCTTGCGGCCGTCGTTGTCCTCGAGGCTGAACGTCTGCGGCCAGCCGGGAAACTGCGCGGCGTCTCCCTTGGAAAAGTCGGCGAAGCGGGGCCAGCATTCGAAGGTCACCTTCCCGGCGGCCTTGGCGAACTTGGCCACGCCGTAGCCGTCGGCGCGCTGACGCTCATCCATGATGTCGCCCGGATTCGCATAAGCGATCATCGAGATGCGGTTGCCGAGTCCGTCCAGGAAGTCGCCCGTCCAAGGCAGCGGGCTGCCGGCGACGGGGTTCGGGCCGGGCTTCTCATCTTTCGGATGCCACCAGCGGCCGTAGATCGTGTTCACAAGCGCGGGACTCGTGAGCGCATACGGCCCGTCGCCGAAGGCGTCGATGCCGTGCTTGACCGTGACGGCCAGATGCTGGTCGCCGCAGAGGTGCACCGCCCGCACCCGGCGGAGCGCGCGCAGGGCCTCGTTGCGGGCGGTCTGAGGCCAGCCGTTGCAGTCGAGGTCGGCGAGCAGACGGTCGTCTTTTCCGCCATGCATGTGCACGGCGCCGCAGAAGGCCGTGGCGGACAGCACCGCCTTGTGGCTGACGCCCTTCCAGTCCGCGGACCAATCCGCCAGGAACTTCATCTGACGGGCGCCGAGCAGCTGCAGACCGGGCAGGTCGATCGACTTCGGGTCATACTTCTCGTCCGTGATGTGGTCGGGGCGAGGGCCCTGCTGGGGAATCTTGCCGAGCGGCCCTGACTTGAACTTGCGATCCTCGAGGATGGCGAAGTCCATCCCGCCGACCTTCAGCCTCGTGTAGTAGACCCCGATGCCGCGCTGCACCGGCGCCGCGGAGCTCCCATTTTTCACTGGATCGAAGGCGTCGGGCAGGTGCCAGGTCTGCTGGCGCTGCACCATGTTCACGTAGGCGACCGGGAACATGTAGCCGCCGTCGGCGTTGCCGGGCGCGGTCGACTCCTTGCCGTCCTCGCCCCAGAGGTTCGGATGGCCGACGTCGTGGTCATCCGGGATGCAGATCGTCGGCCGGTCGCGCATCACGTCACGGAACTGAAGCCCGAACTCGATCCATCCCGCGGTGTGCTCCGTATGCCGGTAGGTCTGGTCACCCGCGAAGAACAGCAGGTCCGGATCCTGCCGACGCAGGTTGTCGACGATCTCAGGCCTGGCGCCCGTCGTGCGGCTGGAATTGCAGGACATGTTGGCCACCGAGATCACGTCCTTGTCGATCGGGTCGCGTCGGACGACCCCCTCGAAGACCGCCTTCTCCCCGTGTCGCACGCGATACGGCGTGTCTTTCGATGCATCCCAACCTCCGCACCGGAAGTGGGCGCTCCAGCCGGGGAACTCCACCTTGGTCCGTGCGACTTCGTCCCAGGCATCCCCCTTGCGGACCTCGAGCCTGACCTCACGCGCCTCATCGGGCATCAGGGGGTAAAGCTGCGCCGTAAGCTTCAGCATCCCGTCCTGCTGGGTGTACAAGGCGAAGGCGATGACCTGGTCCCGGGGGACGATCATGGTGGGCGGGGGATTGCCGGCGCCCTTCTTGCCCTTGGCCGGGGCCTTCTTCTGCCACCAGGCGCCGACGGCGAGCGAATCGAGATTGGGGAACTTGGGTCCGAAGGGCTGGACGGTCTCAGGGGGCGGCGTCTGGGC
>CAZRPB010000019.1:4086-24795 GCA_964601955.1 uncultured Klebsiella sp.
GTGAAAATCGACCCCGAACTCCGCGAACGGCTCAATGCCTGGGACTGGTTCGTGCTAGTGGTCGCCGTGGTCGCCCTGATCTTCGTCATCCTGGAGACATTCCTGACCATACCGCCCGCCACCCTGGGCACGATGATCATGGCCGACCGCATCGCCTGCGGCGTTTTCTTCACCGACACGATCGTAAGGTGGCGGCGTGACGGATGGTCACGACGTTTCTGGAGGCACGGATGGCTGGACCTGCTGGCCAGCATCCCCTTCGACGCCGCGTTCCGGACCTTCCAGGTGTTCCGCGTCTACCGGGTGGTGCAGATCCTCCGCACGCTCTACAAGCTCCGTGAGCTGACGGCAGGCACGTCCTTCAACGAGAAGCTGCTGGCCATGCCCGGCGTGGCCTTCGTCATGGTCCTCTTTTCGACCAATCTCATGCTGGAATTCGAGGCCGGCGCGCCGGGAGCAACCATCCGCACGGGCGGCGACGCGCTCTGGTGGGCCCTCACCACCGTGACCACGGTCGGCTACGGGGACACTTATCCCGTGACGACGGCAGGCAGGGCCGTCGCGGCTATGATGATGCTGGTGGGCATCGCCCTCTTCGGAGCGATGTCCGCGCTTATCACCTCTCGTCTCATCCTCCCGCGGGAGGCCAAGGAGCACGCCGACGAGATGAAGGAGATCTCCAAGCTGCGTGAGGAGATCAGGGGCCTCCGGGACGAACTGGCCCGGCGCGACCGCAAGGAGTGATCAGCTGCCCCAGCTGAAACGCTCCGGCACCCAGGCGTACTGGTCGCCCTTGGGGACGACCGTGCCGAGACCGGGCCACGGAAGGTGGAAGCCGTAGGCCCGTGAGCGTTCGGCCGCCATGCGCGTGAAGAGCTTCTTGCGGGTCCTGACGGAGGTCTCCGGATCGTGGTCCATCGCGACGGTCCAGCCGGCGTCCTCGAACATCAGCACGTGGTGATGGACGACGTCGCTGATGTGGACAAGGGACTCCTCACCGGAGCGGATCTCGAAGCAGGCGTGCCCGTCTGTGTGACCGGGGGCTGCGATGACCGTCACGGCGTCGTGGAAGACCTTCTGGCCGTCCTGCGCGAAGACGATCTGGTCCTTGAGGATGTCGAAGCTCCGGTTGACGCTCTTCACCATCGCGGGGAGGGGCTTCTTGTCACGCTTCGACTTCGAGAAGTCGGGGTTGGGGCCGCGCCAGAAGTCATGCTCGGCCTTGAGCATGTGGATCTTGGCGTTCGGATAGGCCGGCTTGTCGCCCAGCACGAACCCGTCGAGGTGGTCGGTGTGGCAATGGCTGAGAAAACCGGTGGTCACCTGCTCGGGACGGATTCCGAGGGTGCGCAGGCCTTCGGCCAGCCAGCCGAAGTTCGGATTGGGATGACGCTCGCCGAAGCCGGCGTCGATCAGGGCCACCTCGTCACCGATGCGCAGGCCGAGCACGTTCACGTAGAGCGGCAGGGCGTCGAGACGCTCGCGGTTGAACACCAGGGCGTCCTTCATCTTCGGGCGGTCAGATTCGGGCCACATCAGGTCGAGACCCTGACGGAAGAGCATGTGCCCGTCGCTGATCGAGAAGCAGCTGATGGCCCCGATCTTGAACTCGTAGACGTAGGGATTGGGCGGACGCTTCACCGGCTGCCCTGGCGCGCCCTTGGCGGCCTGGGCCTGCAAGGTGGAGGCGGAGATTCCCATGCCCGCCAGCGCGAACGCCGCGGCGCCCAGGAACTCACGACGGGAGGAATGGGGCAGGTCTTGTGAGGGCATGCCCGCAGGATGCCCCTCACCGACCCGTCCTCCAGCCAAAATCAGCGGGAGGCGACGTCAGAGACCTCGTTGTTGCGAGCCGGGTCGTAGGGCTTGTCGGGCTTCCTGACGTCGACGACGCTGAAGGTCACGTTGCCCTGGACGGAACTGCGGAAACGTCCTGCCTCGAAGTAGGCTTCGCCCGCGGCATTGGTCCGGACCCGGGCCGAACCGTTGAGCGCCCCGGCCCAGCTGACGAGCACCTCGGCGCCCCTCACCGGCGTGCCGAACTCATCCACCGTCCTGACGAGCGCGCCCCAGGTGTAGGTGTTGTTCGTGGTGCGCGTCACGTCGGCGGTGACGGTCGCGATGCAGCTGGCGGCGGACGGAAGAGGCGTCGCGGCAGGCCAGTTGACCGTAACGGGCACGATGACGGAACCCGTGCCTCCCTGGTTGTCGGTCACGGTCAGGCGAGCCTGATAGGTACCGGGCTTGCGGTAGGCGAAGGACACGGGAAGGCCGTCGTTGCTGACGTTGAAGGAGCCCGCCTCATCGCCGAAGTCCCAGCGGTAGGAGACGATGACGCCGTCAGGATCGGTGGAGTCGGATCCACGGAAGGAGACGAAAGGCTGGGCCCCGTGCGGCATGTTGGCGGCGGTGAGCGTCACGGTGGTCGGACCGGTGCCGGTGGCGTCGGCGATCGGAAGCTCGTTGTCAGGGACGTAGACCGGCCAGGTGCCGGTCATGCCGTAACGGCCGGCTGAGGCGTAGTCGGTGTAACCGGTGTTGGCGTCGCCGGAGGCGACCCCGGAGACCCGGAGGTAATAGAAGCCTTTGGTGGTGATGGTGTAAGTCAGCGCGGCCGGAGCCATGTTGCCGGCGGTGCCGGCAGCGGTCACCGAGTTCAGGACGATTCCGTCGGCATCCAGAAGCTCGAGCTTCATGCGGAGGTTGGGAGACTGGTTGGAGACCTTGCTCGTCACGCTCAGGGCACCGCGTCCGCAGCCGATCTTGATCAGGTCGAGGTCTCCGGCGCCACGGATCACGCCGCCGGCGTCGAGGGCGTTGTCCGGCAGCACCGATGCAGCGGCCAGGGTGTTTCCGTGGTCGTCAGCCACGAAAGGAATGAAGCTGGAGATGACGGCGTAGTCGTCCTGCGTCTGGCTGGCGTTGGCATACTCACCCTTGGACCACTGGACGACGTCCCGGGAATAGCCGACGCCCATGATGGGCGCCCAGGAGAGAGCTCCCGCGCCGTGTCCGGTGTAATACTCGGCCACGCCGCCGGCGAGTCCGTCATGGTAGAGGCCGACCGTGTGACCGACCTCATGGGAACCGGCTTCGGACATGAACTTGACGCTCGTCTCACCCTGACCGGCGAAAACGAAGCACGGGATGGGGTCCGACGTGCGCACAGCGTCAAAGGAACCCACGAAGGCGACACCGCCGGCGCCCGTGGCCATCTGGTCGGGCCCGAAGAGGACGCGCATGCCGTACTGGGCGTCGGCATTGTTCGAGCGAAGGAGGAGCGCCTCGTTGGGCTCCTCGGTGGTCACGTCGACGTCAAAGGGGGCGAAATCCTCCGCCATGCGCCGCCAGACGGACTGGATGGCCGCATGCTCCTGATTGTTGTAGGTCGCGGTGTCTGCGTCGATGGAGTAAGGAGGAGTGGTGAAACTGGTTCCCGGATCGTTCCACGGGGTGTTCGAGGTCGTGTGACCGGTGAAGTCGAGATAGACGATCAGCCGGGCGCCGGGGCGGCTGTGCAGCTTGAAGGTCTCTGAGTTGGGGAAGGTGGCGGTCTCCGTGAAGTCATCCGTATCGGGGCCGACCTGGGCATTGAGGGCCGCGCAGACGTAGAGCCCGGGCTTGTCCGCCGCCAGATGGAGGTCGTGGTCATGATCGCAGGCGGAGGTGAAATGCCTGTCGTAGGCCACACGGCTGTTCTCCGCGGCCTGCTTGCGGCGCGCGGCGTCGGCCTGGGGCGCACGGACATACCCGGCCTTGGCCAGACGGGGGTCGACGGGACGAGATTTGGCGTCAGCCTGAGGGAGCTGCGCCAGCAAGGGCGCTGAGGACCGCACGCGGACGGGCTCCGCGACGGGCGTCGTGACGGTCGTCTCGGATGCGGGGACGGACCGAGCGACAGGAGCGGAGGATGCGACCGGCGTCACCTTGGCGACCTCGCGGGCGACAGGAGCGGACTCCTGGGCGGGACGGACGACCTTGGCGACTTCGGGGCGATAGGCGTCCCGGTAGTCGACGACCTCGCCCCGGCTGGCGAAGTAAGCGGCCAGGGCCAGCACGGCGGCCACGGACCAAAGGGTTACGACAAGTCGCTTGTTGGACATGTCCGAAAACTAGCGATCCCCAGACGTTAATCAAATAGATACGACGGAGTTGGCTTGTTAAAACCTATCGGATTTCCAAACAAAACTCATGCTCAAGACCCTGACCGCCATCGTGCTGACCGTCCTGGCGACCGCCCTGCCCGCGCAAAACGCAGGCCGGCCGCCCAATGTGATCGTCATCTTGGTCGATGACTGGGGCACGACCGACCTGGGCTGCTACGGCAGCAAGCTCTACGAAACCCCGAACATCGACCGTCTGGCCTCCGAGGGCGTGCGCTTCACCACGGGCTACTCGGCCTGCACGGTGTGCTCACCCACCCGAGCGGCGCTGATGACGGGCAAGTACCCTGCGAGGCTTCACCTGACCGACTGGATCGCCGGACACGGCAGGCCCCATGCGAAGCTCAAGATTCCCGACTGGACGAAGTTCATGAAGCACGAGGAAGTCACGCTCGCGGAACAGTTCAAGGCCGCCGGCTATGCGACCGCCTCGATCGGCAAATGGCACCTGACGCCGGCGCTCGAACAGGGCGATGAGGCCTATTACCCCGAGAAGCACGGCTTTGACGTCAATGTGGGCGGCTACCATCGCGGACAGCCTCCGAGCTACTTCGCCCCTTACAGGATCCCGACGCTGAAGGAAGGACCCGACGGCGAGTTCCTCACCGACCGTGAGGCGGCCGAGGCGGCCAAGTTCATCGAGGCCAATCAAGCCAAGCCGTTCTTCATCTACCTGCCCCACTACGCGGTGCATACGCCGATCCAGTCCAAGAAGGACGTGGCCGCGAAATACGCCGCGAAGCTCGAGAAGAGCCCGGGCCTGGCGCAGCGAAACGCATCCTATGCCGCATTGGTGGAGAGCGTCGATGACGCGCTCGGGACCATCCGCAAGGCGCTCGAGAAGAACGGGCTCACGGACAACACGGTCATCGTGATCACCGGCGACAACGGGGGCCTGCTGCCGGTCACGGACAACGCGCCGCTGCGCGCGGGCAAGGGTTCGGCCTATGAAGGCGGGGTGCGCGTGCCCTTCATCGTCGCCTGGCCCGGGAAGCTCGCGCCCAAGGTCGTCTCCGACGTGCCGGCGGTGACGATCGACATCTATCCGACGGTGCTGGAACTCGCAGGCATCAGGCCCATGCAGTCGCTGGTCGACGGCATCTCGCTCGCCCCGCTCCTGAGCAAGGGCACGAAGCCGGATCGCGACACGATCTTCTGGCATTATCCGCACTACCATCCCGGAGGAGCCACGCCCTACAGCGCGGTCAGGACCGGAGACTGGAGGCTGGTCCACTTCTATGAGGACGGACGTGACGAGCTCTACAACCTGTCGGCCGACGTGGGCGAGAAGAACGAACTCTCGGCCAAGGAGCCTGAGGTCGCCAAGGCGCTCCGCACGCGGCTGGACGGCTGGCTGAAGTCCGTCGACGCCCAGCTCCCCACGCCAAACCCCGCCGCCGACGCGGCCAAGGACAGTCAGAAGAAGGGGCCGGCCGCCAAGAAGGGCCAGGTCAAGAAGAAGTGAGGCCGCTCATCGTCCTGGCGATTGGCGCCGCGCTCTGCGAGGCGGCGCCCCTGTCCGAGTTGCCGCCCGGCTCAAAGGTCCTGTTCCAAGGCGACTCCATCACGGACGGCGGACGGGGGCGGACGTCGGATCCCAATCACATCCTCGGCCACGGCTACGCCTTCATCATCGCGGCCCGCCACGGCGCCGATCGCCCCGCCCTGCGCACGGAGTTCATCAATCGCGGCGTCAGCGGCAACACGTCGCTCGATCTGCGCAAGCGCTGGCAGGCCGACACGATCGGGCAGGCCGCCGACGTGCTCAGCGTGCTCATCGGGGCGAACGACAGCGGAAAGTCGGTGGACCCCGCCCTCTTCGAATCGACTCTGGACGGGCTGCTCTCCGAAGCGCGTGCGGCGAAAACGGGCCTGCGGCTCGTGATCTGCGAACCTTTCCTCGCGCCCGACGGGCCCGCGATCCGCAAGGCACCGGGACGCGTGGAGCGCATGAAGGCTCTGCAGGCGGCCTGCCGACGGCTGGCCGAGAAGCATAGGGCGACCTTCGTGCCGCTGCAGTCGGTCTTCGACCGGGCGGCCGAGAAGACTCCCTGGTCGCACTGGATCTGGGATGGCGTGCACCCGACCGCAGCAGGCCATCAGCTCATCGCTGACGCCTGGGAGCGGGCGCTGGCCGAATCCGGGCGCTGAGCCTCACTTCTTCTCCGCCGCCTTCTTCTTGCCCGCCTTGGCCTTGCCCGCGGGCGGGTTGCGCTTGAGGACGCCCGATGCGAGCGGGTCCTCCTGCGCGGGCACTTCGAGTTCCTTCCGAAGCCTGGCCAGACGCGTCTCCAGGTCGGCCTGGATTGATTCGTAGCCGGCGGCGCCGGCGAAGCTGCGGAGCTCCAAGGGGTCCTTCTCGAGGTCGAAGAGGTCGGTGCGTTCCGCACCCGAGCCGTAATAGCGCACGAGCTTGTAACGGTCGGTGATGACGCCGTAGTGCGGGCTGACGTGGTGGGGCTGAGGGTATTCGTAATAGTGGTAATAGAAATCGGTGCGCCAGCCCTCGGGCACTGAGCCGTCCATGACGGGACGGAGGCTGCGGCCCTGCATGTCTGAGGGGGCCTCGACACCGGCGGCGTCGAGGAAGGTCTGCGCGAAGTCGACGTTGGAGACGATGGCCTTGCTCACCGCGCCGGGCTTGGCGACGCCGGGCCAGCGGACCAGCAGCGGGGTGCGTACGGACTCCTCGAAGATCCACCGCTTGTCGAACCAGCCGTGCTCGCCGAGGTAGAAACCCTGGTCGGAAGAGTAGACGACGACGGTGTTCTCCATCAGGCCTTCCTTCTCAAGATGGGCCAGCAGGCGCCCGACGTTGTCGTCGACGGACTTCACGCAGCCGAGGTAATCATGCATGTAGCGTTGGTAGCGCCAGCGGACGATGTCCATGCCTTTGTAATCCGCCTTCAGGAAGGCCTCGTTGCGGGGAGCGTAGTAGCGGTCCCACTCGACGATCTGCTCCGGGGACATGTTCGCCGGACGGGTCAGCTTCACGTCGAGGGGCGTGATGGTCTTCTCCAAGGTCATGTCGTTGTCAGCGACCTGCGGGGCGCGGTTGGCGTAGTCGTCAAAGAGGGTCGCAGGCTCGGGATAGAGGCGGTCGTTGTTCCAGCCGAGGTCCTTGATGTTGGGCGCCCATTCGCGGTGCGGGGCCTTGTGCTGGCACATGAGCACGAAAGGCTTGGTGCGGTCGCGCTTGGAAATCCAGTCGATCGACAGATCGGTCACGATGTCAGTCACGTAGCCCTTGGTCTCGATGGCGCCGGACGCGGCCTTCATGGGGGGGTTGTAATAGAGGCCCTGGCCGGGCAGCACCTGCCAGGCGTCGAAGCCGGTGGGATCGCTTACCAGGTGCCACTTGCCGAAGAGGGCGGTCTGATAGCCGGCCTTCTGCATCAGCTTGGGGAAGGTGACCTGGGCGCCGTCGAAGACGGAGTTCGAGTTGTTGTAGAAGCCGTTCTTGTGGGAATACTTGCCGGTGAGGATGACTGCACGGCTGGGGCCGCAGATGGAGTTGGTCACCAGAGCGCGGTCGAAGCGCACGCCTTCCTTGGCCAGTCGGTCGATGTTGGGCGTCTGGATCAGCATGCGGGAGTCGCCGTAGGCGCTGATGGCCTGGTAGGCGTGGTCATCGGAAAAGATGAACACGATGTTGGGCCGGGCGGCAGGCGCTGCGTTGAGCGCGACGCCGAGCAGAAGCAGGAGCAGTCTCATGGGGGATGGCATCTGCTAGGGCGGAGGACGACGGAGGTCAATGCCTCGGCTTGCCCCGGACGGCCGACGAGGCACTGAATGGGACATGCAAGGCGTCGTCATAGGGGTGGACGTGGGCACCAGCGGGGTGCGGGCGCTGGCCATGGACGCCCACGGAAGGGTGCTGGGCTCCGCCAGCCGTCGATTGCCCGGGACCTCGGTCGACGGACGCCGCAGGACGCAGTCACCTCAAGACTGGTGGAACGGCCTCACCGAGTGCCTGCTGGAACTGGGTCGCGCGACGGATCTCTCCCGTACGGTCGCCATCGCCGTCGACGGCACTTCAGGAACGCTGCTCGGGCTGGACGACCGTCTCGACCCGATCGGCCCTGCGCGGATGTACGATGACTCCGACACCGGCGAACTGCCGGAACTGATTTCCCGCCTGGCGCCCCCGGAAAGCGCGGCCCACGGTCCGACGTCAGCCGCGGCCAGGGCGAAGCAGCTTTCCACGGCTCCCGGCGTCAGCAAGGTCGTCCATCAGGCGGACTGGGTCCTGCTGAAGCTCGGCGCCAAGGAAGCGGTCTCGGACGAGAACAACGCGCTCAAGACGGGATACGATCCGGTGACGCGTCGTTGGCCGGAATGGTTGCGTGAACTCGGCCTCGACGCGGCGCTGCTGCCGAAGGTCCTGCCCGCGGGCACGCCCGTCGGGCGGATCGGCAAGGCGATCGCCGACTCACTGGGCCTGCCGCACGAGGTGACGCTCGTGACCGGCACGACGGACGGCTGCGCCGGATTCCTCGCCAGCGGCGCACGCGAAGTCGGTGACGCGGCGACTTCGCTCGGATCGACGCTCGTGCTCAAGGTGCTCGGAGACCGTCCCGTCTTCTCTCCCGTCCACGGCGTCTACAGTCACCGCATCGGCGACCGTTGGCTCATAGGCGGAGCCTCGAACTGCGGCGGTCGCACTTTGCTCGCCTACTTCGACCCGGAGCGGCTGTCGGAGCTGGAAGGCTCGATGGACGCCGACCGTCCGACGGGTCTCGAGTACTACCCCCTGCCCTCGCCCGGCGAAAGGTTCCCGTTCGCCGACGCCAGGATGCAGCCGCGGCTCTCGCCGCGGCCGGCGAAGGATTCGGAATTTCTGCAGGGCATCCTGGAGGGGCTCACGAAGGTCGAGGCCGACGGCTACGAAAAGCTTCAGGAATTGGGCGGGCCTGAGCTCAGGAGCGTGCGGCATCTCGGAGGCGGAACACGCAGCCGGACCTGGATGGCGCTGAGGGCCCGGGCGCTCAACGCGCCCTGCCTCGCCGCTCTCGAGGAGGAAGCGGCCGCCGGCACGGCCCGTCTCGCTTGGAAAGGCATGGGCGTCGAGGTGGCGACGGAAGCCGTGCTCAAGCCGGTCGGAGGCCTGTCCTCGCTTCGTGATTACGACATGCTTCTCGTCGACCAGTTCGGCACGCTGCATGACGGCACGCGCCCCTACCCCGGCGCAGCCGATACGCTGCGCAGGTTCAAGGCCGGCGGAGGCAAGGTCATCGTGGTGTCGAACTCAGCCAAGCCGGGCGCCGACAATGTCGCCCGCATGCTGAAGATGGGATTCGGCCCGGATGAGATCGACCTCGTTATCTCCTCGGGCGACGTGGCCGCACGCTGTCTCACGGACGGCTCGCTGGGCGCGGCTTTCTGCGGGCGCAAAGCGCACCTCTCCGGCAGGCCGGGCGAGACTTATGGTCTGGAAAGGACGGGTCTCACCTGGACCGCCCCGGAGGACTGCGACTTCGTCATCATCGCGGCCAGCCGCGAACCCGCGTCGTCGTGGAAGGCGCAGCTCGAGGAACTTCTGCCGGCCCTTCGCAGGGGCGTGAGCTTCCTGGTCATCAATCCTGACGTCGAGATGCTGACGCCGGAGGGCGTTCGTCCCTCGGCCGGAGCGATCGGACGGGCGCTCGCCGAACGAGACGGCAAGGTCCGATACCTCGGCAAGCCCGGGCCGGAGATCTACCGCGCGGCGCTGGCCGCGGCCGACGTGCCACCCTCGCGGCGGGTGCTCGTCATAGGAGACAGTCCCGAACATGACATCGCCGGCGCAGCCAAGGCCGGCCTCTCGGCCATGCTCGTGCGCACGGGGATCCTCTCAGGGGTCGACGAGCAGGAAATCCGCAGAAGGATGCCCCTGGGCGAGTGGCTGGTCTCAGAGTCCATCCGGCCCTGAATCGCGACGGGCGGTGTTGCCCCGCCCTTCCGGCTTGCCGTCCACGCAATGCAGGCAGCTGCGGTCGGGGACGAAGCTCGGCAGCTTCGTCTCCTCGGCCTTCAGCGGCATCTGGCAGTTGTGGCAGAGCACCGAACCGGTCGGTCGCAGATCAGGCCCCACCCCGACGCGTGCGTCGAAGACGAAGCATTCCCCGTCGTAATGGGCGCCCCCGACCTCCTCGAAATACTTCAGGATGCCTCCGTCGAGCTGGTAGACGTCCTTGAACCCCTGCAGACGGAGCAACGGCGCGGCCTTCTCACAGCGGATGCCTCCCGTGCAGAAGGTCACCACGGGGCGATCCTTCAGGTCAGCCGGGAGCGTGCGCAGGGCCGAAGGGAAATCACGGAAGTTCCAGATCGGCGGTGCCACCGCCCCGCGGAAGGTGCCCATGCGCACCTCGTAGACGTTACGGGTGTCGAGGAGCGTGAAGGGCCGGCCCTCCTCGATCCATCGCCTGAGCTCGGCGGGGCGCAGCCGAGGAGCGGGAGACCGCGAGGGGTCGACCCCGTCGACGCCGAAGGCGATGATCTCGCGTTTGACCTTCACCAGCATGCGACGGAAAGGCTGCTCGGCAGACGGACTCTCCTTGGGCGTGAGGTCTTCGAGACCCGGAACTGCGCGCATGACGTCGAGGACCGCCTCCAGGTCCTCAGGTCGCCCCGCCAGGAAGAAATTGATGCCCTCCGGCGCGAGCAACACCGTGCCCTTGAGCCCATGGGCCTCGCAGGCCGACTTGATGCAGGCCTTCAGTTCCTCCAGCCCCTCGAGGCGGACGAACTTGTAGCAGGTCAGGTTGACCGTTTCAGTCACGCCGCAGGTTCTGAGTCCGAGGGGAGATTGTGAAGCCTAACGTTCAGTTGCCTTGCGTCCTCCGCCGGGCGGGGCTGGAATCGAAGCGGTGTCCGACTCCCTGAACATCACCCCGATCGGCTGGCTGCGCACGGGCAAGGCCCTCAAGTTCGACGCTCGTCACCAGCCCGACGAGAACGCCGCAGAGACGAACGTCCTCGAGATGGCGCCGGGCGACAAGTTCCGCAAGGCGCTCAAGGACATCGAGGGCTTCGACCGCATCTGGCTCCTGTGGTGGTTCCATCGCAACCGCACCTGGCGCCCGGAGGTCCTGCCTCCCCGCGGCCCCTCGAAGCGACGCGGCGTGTTCGCGACGCGCTCCCCTCACCGGCCCAACCCCGTCGGCATCACCCCCGTGCGCCTGCTCGGTGTCGACAAAGGCAGGCTGATCCTCGGCCCCTGCGACCTCGTGGACGGAACGCCGGTCTTCGACATCAAGCCCTACATCCCCGCCTACGACAGCTTCCCGGATTCCAAGGCCGGCTGGATCGAGGAAGTCGACGCCCGGCTCGCGGAACCCCCGCAGTTCGAAGTGCGCATCAGTCCGCTGGCACGCGCGCAAGCCGATTGGCTTCGCGAGGAATGGAATGTGGACTTCCAGACGCGGCTGACCGAGTCGCTCGGACGCGACCCTTCGCCCCACCGGACCCGACGCATCCGCCCACGCCGCGACGGCCGTCGCGAGATCGGCTGCGGCGCCTGGTACGCGGTGTTCCGGGTCGAGGCAAAGACGGTCGAGGTCGACACCCTCAGGCCTTCATTCCCGCTCAAGTTCCTAAGCGACCCCTCCCGGCCCGTGCTGCCCGACCGCGAGGCCCAGCTTGCCTTCCGCGCCCGCTGGCCCGACCACGTGGACTGAGCCGGTTTCATGACCGAAAAAGAAACCGGCCGATGACGCAACTCCGGGCCCCCGGAGGAGTCTAAACGCTTCTCGCCTGCCCCGCCTCACCTCTTACAACAAGCCCATGCCCCGATTCCCCGCCCTGCTCCTTTGCCTGGTCGCCACGCTCGCGTCCGCGCAGCCCAAGCTCGAACTCCGCGACGGCGACAGCGTGCTGCTCATCGGTGACACGCTGATCGAACGTGAAGGCAACTACGGACGCCTCGAGATGAAGATGCGCCGCGAATTCCCCGGACGCAGCTTCACCGTGCGCAACCTCGGCTTCAGCGCCGACACCCCTCTCGGCGCCTCGCGCGCCAGCTTCGACCCCGTCGCCCGCGGCCTCGACAGCCTCAAGGAGCAGCTCGCGGTCGTGAAGCCGACCGTCGCGATCATCGGCTACGGCATGGCCGCCAGCCTCGAGGACCTGACCTACCGGCATGACGATCCTTCGTTGAATCCCGACCCCGCGCGCTACGGACTGGACCACGGGCCCGAGAAGTTCCGCCGCGACCTGAAGGAACTTCTGACGCACATCCGCGCCGCCGCCCCCGGTGGCAACGCCCGTTTCGTCTTCCTCGGACCGGTCGAGCACGAGGACCTGCGCGCATCCCGGCCCGGCCTGCCCGACCCCGCCGAGAACCGCGCCAACCTGCGGCGCTTCGAACAGGTCGTCCGCGAAGTCGCCGCCGAGAGCGGCTCACCCTTCATCGAAGGCGAATGGAGGAAGTCAGCCGGCATTCCGCTCGCCACGGGCACCGACAACGGCATCCACCTCGGAGACCGCGGCTACCGCGCGCTGGCCGAAGGTTTCGCCGCCCAGCTGGGATGGAAGGTCGACCGCGAGGGCTGGGACACCGCGGACGCCGCCGAAGAGCGCCTGCACGAGGCCGTGCTGCGCAAGAACTCCCTGTTCTTCCATCGCTCCCGTCCCGCCAACTACACCTACATCTTCGGCTTCCGTAAGCGCGAACAGGGACAGAACGCCGTTGAGATCCCGAAGTTCGACCCGCTCATCGACCAGGCCGAGGCGGACATCCGCGCGATTACGCTCGGCCAGGCCCCGAAGTTCGTCAGCCCGCCCAAGGAGGCGCCCAAGGTAACGGCCATCACCCCGCTGCCCACGCCCGACTTCCAGGTCTCAAAAGGACTCAGGCTCAGCCTCTTCGCCGAAAACCCCCTGCTCGAGAAGCCCGTGCACATGAACTGGGATTCCTCCGGGCGGCTCTGGGTCGCGACCTCGAACACCTACCCGCAGGTCAGCCCCGAAGACCTCGCCGCTCATCTGAGCGGCGGCTCCGCCGCGCACGGTCCTTCGACCGGCGACGACAAGATCATCCTCATCGAGGACAATGACCGTGACGGCGTGGCGGACGTCTCACGCGTCGTGGCGGACGGACTGCTCATCCCCTCGGGCGTGGCGCCCGACAACCTCGGCGGCGCCTACGTCGGCGCCAGCACCGAGCTGCTGCACCTCGGCAAGCCCGGCAAGGACGGCCTCCTCAGCGAACGCCGCATCGTCCTGAGCGGCTTCGGCACGGAGGACACCCACCACATCATCCACACGCTGCACTGGGGCTTGGACGGCCGGCTGTACTTCCACCAGACCATCTACATCCACTCCCACGTCGAGACCCCTTGGGGCGTCGTGCGTGCCAACTCCGGCGTCGCCTTCGCCTACGATCCTTCGAGGGAACGCCTCGAAGTCTACTCCAAGGGCCTGGTCAACGCCTGGGGCCAGCAGGAGGACCTCGCCGGCCAGACCTTCCTGACCTCCGGCGCCGACGGTACAGGCGTCCACTGGGCCTTCCCCGGCGCGACGTTCCCGCCCTCCGAAGGCGCGCGACGCCTGGTGGGCAGCATCAGCCCCGGCTCCTACCCGAAGTTCTGCGGACTCGAGATCGTCAACAGCCCCGTCTTCGGCGCCGACTGGCAGGGCAACGCCATCACGAACGATTTCCGCGCGCACCGCATCGTGCGCTTCGGCTTCACCGACTTCTCCGTGGGCGAGAACTCACTCTCCGGATACGAGACCAAGCAGCTCGACGACGTGGTGCGCACGAGCGACGTGGCCTTCCGTCCGATCGCGCTCAAGATGGGCCCGGACGGCGCGCTCTACGTGGGGGACTGGACCAACCCGATCATCAACCACGGC
Source organism: uncultured Klebsiella sp. (assembly GCA_964601955.1). Classification (GTDB taxonomy): domain Bacteria; phylum Verrucomicrobiota; class Verrucomicrobiia; order Opitutales; family UBA953; genus UBA953. The sequence continues at coordinate 18,087 of CAZRPB010000019.1, forward strand.
GAGGTCGATTTCCGCGACCCGCGACGCGACAAGTATCGCGGACGCATCTGGCGGATCATCCCCGAAGGAGCGAAGGGCCTCGACTGGAAGCCCGTCCTCGGACGCGACCTCCCCGCACTCCTCTCCGCCCTGCTCTCCCCGAACCGCTGGGAGTTCGAGCAGGCCCGGCGCGAACTGGCCAAGGTCCCGGTGGAGAAGCTCAAGCCCGCCCTGCTGGCCTGGGCGACCGACGACGCGAAGCGCCGGCACGCGGCCTGGCTGCTCAGCGGCCGCTCGCCCGACGCCGGCCTGCTCGAGTCCCTGCTCAGCAGTTCCGACCCCGCCAGCGTCCAGGTGGGGCTCCGCGAGCTCGGCAAGGCGCCCGAGGCCGCGGCATCTCGCCTCGCCTCCTTCCTCTCGCACAGGAACGCCCGCGTCCGCGTCGAAGCCGTCCGCGCCCTCTCGCGCGTGAGGACGCCGGAAAGCGCCGAGGCGGCCATCCGCGCCGTGACCCGCCCCGAGGACTCCTTCCTCGATTTCTCCGCCTGGCTGACCGTCAACGAGCTCGCCGCCGTGTGGCTCGCTGACGCCACCGCGAAGGGCATCGAAGGCAAAGAGCCTCTCCTCGAGCGCGTCGTCGCGGTCTCCGACCCGACGGTCACCGCGCCCTTCGTGCAGAAGCTCTTCGCCGGACGGAGCATCGACCGGGACGGCAAGGGCCCCTGGATCGAGCTGTTCGGCAAGGCCGGCACCGCCCGCGAAGTCGACGCGCTCCGTGACGTGCTCTTCGGAGAGAAGACGCACTCGGCCGAGGCGCGCCGCCGCGCCGCCGCCGCGCTCGTCGAGGCGGCCCGCAACCGCAACCTGCGTCCGTCCGGCGACCTTTCCGCGGTCGGTCAGGTCATGAATTCCGGAGACCGAGAGCTGCTCCTGCTCGCCGTGCGTCTCATGGGACAGTGGAAGCAGGCCAAGTTCCTCCCCGACCTCGGAGCCCTCGCGGGCCGTGAGGACGATGGCGCGGTCCGGGAAGCCGCCTTCGACGCGATCCGCACCGTCGGTACGCCCGCCTGCCTTCCGATCATACGCTCGCTGGCCTCCGAGGACCGCCCCATCGCCGTGCGACGCGGCGCGCTGGTCAGCCAGGCGGTGCACGCCCCCGGCGAGGCGCTCAAGAACCTGCCCGGCGTGTTCAAGCTGACGCCCGACGCGAACCAGGCCGCCATGCTCTGGCGGCAGATGTTCACCCATGCGCCATTCGCCCAACGCATCGCCAAGGACTTCCCCAAGGGGCTTTCCGTCGAGACCTATCGAGCGGCCCTTCAGGCCGCATCCGGACTCGGACGCAGCGGCCAGCCGATCGTCAAGGCCGTCCAGCCCCTGGTCGGCGCCAAGACCTCCGGGCAGAATCAGGCCGAGGAGATCGCCGCCATGGTGCAGCGGATCAAGCTCGGAGCCGACCCCGCGGACGGCGAACTGATCTACCGCCGCGCAGGATGCTCCGTCTGCCACGCCATCGGCGGAGCCGGCGGCAAGCTCGGGCCCGACATGAGCAGCCTGGGCGCCAGCGCGCCGCTTGACTACATCATCGAGAGCCTGCTCAACCCCGCCGCCAAGGTGAAGGAGGGCTACCATGCCTTCTCCTTCAGCCTGAAGGACGGCTCGCAGATGGTCGGCATCCCGGCCCGCGAAAGCGCCACCGAGATCTTCATCCGACCGGGACCGGGCGTGGAACTGCCCGTGCTGAAGTCCGCCGTCGTGCGTCGCGAGAACGTCGGCAGCATCATGCCCGCCGGACTGATCGACGGGCTCAACGGCACGCAGAAGCGCAACCTGATCGCCTTCCTCAGCGAGATCGGGAAACCCGGCCCCTTTGACGCGAGCAAGGCCGACGTCGCGCGCCTCTGGCAGTTCCTCGACCAGCCCCCCGGCGCGTTCGCCAAGTCCGGCGCACCGACTCCGGTTTACGCGCTGATCAGCGGACGGGTGCCCAAGGACTTCAACCCCGGGCGCATCTACGCCTCGTCCCGCTTCACCAACGCGCGTCCGACCGCGGCGCCCCTCCAGCTCACCGGAATCAAGGCCGCCTGGCTCGGTGACAGGACCCTGCGGATCGGAGACGGCAAGGTCGCGGAATCCATTCCGGCCGGGGAGCACGTGCTCACGGTCGAACCCGACCCCAATGCGCCGTTCTTCCGCGCCCAGTGCGACGACGTGACCTTCCTCGGGGACTGAGCCTCGTCCTGCTCCTGCTCGCGGGCTGCGCAGCGGACCCTTCCGGACTGCGGAAGGAGGCCGTTGCGCTCCGTGCCGAAGGACGCATCACGGAGGCCACCGCCGCATACAGTCGCCTGATCGCTTCGCTGGAAGGCGAGGATCGCGATTCGCGGACGGCCCGTGCCGACGCCCTCCGGGAGCTGGGGGGCATGCACGCGAGCTTCGGCGAGCCCGATGTCGCCGAACGCTCCTATCGCAAGGCTCTTGAGATCGCCGAGGCCTCGCCGCGACTGTCCTCGGCCTCCATCATCAACCTGCACTCCCAGCTCGCGGCGCTGAGTTATCGCGCCGGGAGGAACGTCGAGGCCGTCGCGCGGTACGAGACCGTGCTGGAGCTCGAGAGGAGCTCCCTCGGTGAAGATCACCCGGACGTGCTTTCCACCCTGGGCATCCTCTCGGGATTGCTGATGAAATGCGACCGGCCCGACCAGGCGGAACCCCTCTTGAGGCGGCAGCTTGCGCTGACCGAGCGCATTCACGGCCTGGCCAGGCGTGAATCAGCCACGGCCTTGGACCGGCTGGCCGAAGCCCTCGCGAGACTGGGAAAATCGGCTGAAGCCGCCGCTTTGCGGGTCAAAGCCGCTGAAATCCGCAAGAAACTCTGCGACGAGTGCTGAATCCGCTGTCAAGGGCTCCTAGGCCGCCCTCTTGACGGACGGCCCCGGCAGGGCAGACCGCTGGGGTGTCATCCGCCCGGACTGCGAATCGAATACGTTTGCCCAGTCCATCCTCCCAGACTCCCTCGCTTGACGTGGCCCGCATCTCCCGACGCTCCATCGATGAGCTGCGCCAGCGAGCCGACATCGTCTCCCTGGCGGGCGATTACACGCAGATGAAGCAGCGCGGGCGCGACTGGTGGGGCCTCAGCCCTTTCAAGTCGGAGAAGAGCCCTTCGTTCAAAGTCAACCCCGACACGGGGCTCTGGTACTGCTTCAGCACGCAGCAGGGCGGCGACGCCTTCAAGCTGGTCATGAACCGCGAGGGACTGGACTTCCCCGAGGCGGTGGAGCGCGTGGCGACCCGGTTCGGCTTCCAACTGGAATACGAGTCCGCCGGCGGTGCGGGCGAGGAACGCTCCTTCCGCGGCCAGCTGCTGGAAATCCACGGCCTCGTCGCGGACTACTGGCGCCGATGCTTCCTCGAGGACCCCGTGCACGGCGAGTGGATCCGGGATTACTGGACCGCGCGCCGGAAATTCAGCATGGAGGTGGCGGACGACTTCGGCATCGGCCTCGCGCCCGTCGATGACTCGCGTCTCGTCGCCGGGCTGCTCAAGAAGGGCTTTCCCAAGGAGGCGATCGCCCAGACCGGCCTTTTCTTCGGAACGGACCGCATCCCCGACCCCTCCCGCTGGCGCTGCCGCTTCCGCGGCCGGCTCACCATCCCCATCCGCGACATCCAGGGCCGCGTGATCGCGTTCACCGCCCGTCAGCTCGAAATCACGCCGGAGGACGACCCGTCACGCGAGGCCAAGTACGTGAATTCACCCGAGACGGAGCTGTTCAAGAAGTCGCGCACGGTCTTCAACCTCGATCGCGCACGCGCCAACCGCAAGGAGGGCGACCCCTTCCTGCTCGTGGAAGGCCAGCTGGACGCCATCCGCTGCCACTCGGCCGGCATTCCTGGCGCCATCGCCGCCCAGGGAACGGCGGTCACCGAGGAGCACCTGCAGCAGCTCCATCGCTTCTCGAACCGACTCACGGTGTTTCTGGATTCCGATGACGCCGGCAAGAAGGCCGCGATGCGCCTGCTGCCCCTGGGCCTGCGCCAAGGACTCGACATCCGATTCCTCAGCCTGCCGGACGGCAAGGATCCTGACGAATACTTCGCCACGCACGACGCCTCAGCATGGCCGGCCCTCGAACGGACGTCCCGGAGCGCCATGCAGTTCTGCGTGCAGTCGCTCATCCCGCCCGGATCCGTCTCGCTGCCCCTCGCCAGCCGCCTGTCGCTCCTCGAGGACCTCTTCCCGATCGTGGCCGAATCCGGAGCGGAGGAGGTCGTCAGCGAGGCCCTCAACGAGGCCGCCCGGCACGCCGGCATCGGCATCCGCGAGATGCACCTCGCCTACGAGCGTTTCCGCGTCGCCCGGCTGGCCCAGCGCCCGGCCGACCAGCTCAGGACCGCGGCGGAACCTCAGCCCGCGGAGGTTGTCAAGGGGGGGGGCTTGACAACCCCTGAGGAGGAACTGACATTACTCATCCTGCGGCATGAAGCCTATTTCCCACCCGTCGCCCAGTCCCTGCCGCTGGAATGGATCGATCCGGAAGCCCGCGGAGGCCTCCTCCTGATGGCCCTGCTCAACGAGGCCGTCAACGGACAGACGGAAGACCTCAAGGCCGCCCTCGCGGGTCTGGATGACGCGATGCGCACGGAGGCCGCCCGGGTTGCCGCCTCCGGATTCACCGACAGCGGCAGGCCCGACGACGTGCTGGCCTCGGCCAATGCCATCCTCAAGGCCTTCCATCAGCGTCACGTCCAGGGTCGGCTCCGGACCATCGCCGCCCGCATCGCCGCGCTCCGTCCCGAGGACGAGGAGGGCCTGCGCGCCCTGCAGACGGAGAAGATCGCCTTGCGCAAGGCCGGAGCCACGCCGCCCACCCTCACCCTGCCCTCCTGACTTTCTCCATGCCATCGAAGCCCAGTAAGAAGCCGACGAACAAGACCGCGGCCAAACCCGCCAAGGCCGTCAAGAAGCCCGAAGCCAAGCCCAAGCCGTCCGCGCCGGCCAAGCCCGTCGCCGCCAAGGCGGCCCCCGCACCCAAGCCGGCGCCGGCGAACAAGGTCGCACCGGTCGTCAAGGCCCCGGCCCCCAGCAACAAGGTCATCCCCATCCGCCCGACGGCCAAGCCTGCGATCGTCATGAAGCCGGCCGCTGCGGCGGCCAAGCCCGCGACCCCGGCCTTCAAGCCCGCGCCGGGCAAGACGCCGGGCTCCAAGCCGGCGAACCAGCCCGTCGTCAGCCGTGACGTCAACGAGAAGGTCCAGGTCCTGGTCAGCATGTCCAAGAAGAACGGTTACGTCACCGTCCAGAACATCAACGAGATCATCCCCGACAGCGCCACCGACCCGGAGCTGATCGAGAACATCATGAACATCCTCGACAACCTGGAGATCAAGCTCCTGGACGAGGACGAGGTCGAGACCTACCAGCGCAAGCTCGAGGACTCCGAGGAGGAGGCGTCGCGCACCGTGCCCGCCGACGCCCCCTACGACCCCTTCAACGTCTACCTCAAGCAGATGGGCCACAAGCCGCTGCTCACCCGCGAACAGGAGGTCGAGATCTCCAAGCGCATCGAGGACGCCGAGCTGCGCGCCCAGGACCACCTCTTCTCCTGCTGGCTCACCCTGCCCTACCAGCTCGACCTCGCGCTCAAGGTCCTCCGCAAGGAGGAGCGCTTCGACCGCGTCGTCATCGACAAGAAGGTCGAGTCCCGGGACGCGTACTACAAGATGCTCCCCAAGGCCACCGAGGAATGCTCCAAGCTCCGCGACCGGCTCGAGAAGTCCTGGAAGAAGTACGCCGAGGAGAAGGATGCCGCCAAGAAGGAGAAGGCCCGGCAGGCCTACCAGAAGCTGGAGCGCACGGCCAAGGAGGGCTGCAAGGACATCCTGCGCAAGTTCTGCTTCAAGATGAAGCTCTTCGAGGAATGGCTGGAACAGCCTGACGTGAAGAACGACATCGAGGACGCCCGCCGCCTCGTGGAACCCGTCCAGGTCATGCGCGGTCCGGTCCGCGCCAAGCGCGGACACACGCCGGAGCTCAACGCCTCACGCGCCCGCGAGATCGAGGAGCAGCGCCGCCTCCGCCCCGACGAGCTGCTCGCCCTCTCCCGCAACGTGCGCAAGCACCTCGAGGAGGCCCAGAAGGCAAAGACCGAGATGGTCGAGCACAACCTCCGCCTCGTCATCTCCATCGCCAAGAAGTACCAGAACCGCGGCCTGCTCTTCACCGACCTCATCCAGGAGGGCAACATGGGCCTGGTGAAGGCGGTCGAGAAGTTCGAGTACCGCCGCGGCTACAAGTTCTCCACCTACGCCACCTGGTGGATCCGCCAGGCCATCACCCGCTCCATCGCGGACCAGGCGCGCACCATCCGCATCCCGGTCCACATGATCGAGACGCTCAACAAGGTGATGCAGGTCCAGAAGCAGCTCACCCAGGAGCTCGGCCACGAGCCGACCGCCGAGGAGGTCGCCGACGAGATGAACATGGCCATCGAACGCGTCCAGCAGATCATGAAGATGGCCCAGCAGCCGATCTCCCTGCAGTCGCCCGTGGGCGACGGCGAGGACACGTCCCTCGGTGACTTCATCGAGGACAAGTCCGCCGAGAACCCCTCCGACACCGCCTCGACGCGCCTGCTCCGCGAGAAGATCGACTTCGTGCTCCGCTCGCTGGCCGAACGCGAGAAGGAGGTCCTCATCCTGCGCTTCGGCCTGCTCGACGGCGTGC
>CAZRPB010000020.1:0-24543 GCA_964601955.1 uncultured Klebsiella sp.
TTCGTGCTGCACGACGGCCCGCCCTTCACCAACGGCGACGTCCACATCGGCACCGCCCTCAACAAGCTGCTGAAGGACTCCATCCTCCGCTACAAGACCATGCGCGGATTCCGCACGCCTTACGTCCCGGGCTGGGACTGTCACGGCCTGCCCATCGAGCACAAGGTGATGAAGGAGCTGCAGTCGAAGAAGCAGTCGCTCGAGCCCCTCGGGGTTCGCAAGGCCTGCGCCGAGTTCTCCGCCTCCTACATCGAGAGGCAGCGCGGGCAGTTCCGCCGGCTCGGCGTGCTCGCCGACTGGCGGTCGGAGTACCGCACGATGGATCCGGCCTACGAGGCGGAGATCCTTTCCGTCTTCGCCGCCTTCGTGGAACAGGGCCTCGTCTACCGTTCCAAGAAGCCCGTCTACTGGTCGATCGCCTGCCAGACCGCGCTGGCCGAGGCCGAGATCGAGTATCAGGAGAAGCGTTCGTTCTCCGTCTGGGTCGCCTTCCCCGTGCCCGCGCCGCAGACGGCCGGCCTGAAGCCCTCGCATCCCCTCTCGGTCGTCATCTGGACGACCACGCCCTGGACCCTGCCCGCCAACCTCGCCGTCGCGGTTCACCCCGCGCTCGAATACGTGGAGGTCGTCCATGGCGGCCGATCCTTCCTAGTCGCCGCCGCCCTGCGCGACGCCTTCGTGGCCGACTGCGGGCTCGAGGGCGCCACGGACGGCTTCCGCGTCAAGGGCGCCGCGCTCGAGGGACTCGAGTCGCGTCATCCCTTCATCGACCGCGCCGCGCCCTTCGTCCTCGCCGACTACGTCACGACCGACGCCGGCACCGGCTGCGTCCACACCGCGCCCGGCCACGGACTCGAGGACTACCAGACAGGCCTGCGTTACCGCCTCGAGCCCTACTGCCCCGTCCGCGATGACGGCACCTACGCCGATGACGGCCGCGTGCCCGCCGCGCTCGTCGGGGTCTCCGTCCATGAGGTCGACGGCAAGAACGCCGCCAACGTGGCGGTGATGGAGCTGCTCAAGGCTTCCGGCGCGCTGCTCAGGGCCCGCGCCTTCGAGCACCAGTATCCGCACTGCTGGCGATCCAAGACCCCCGTGATCTTCCGCGCGATGGACCAGTGGTTCGTCGGGCTCGACCGCGGCGGCCTCCGGCAGAAGGCCCTCGAGGCCGTCGGCACCGTGAAGTGGATCCCCGCCTCGGGCGAGAACCGCATCCGCGCCGCCGTCGAAGGCCGCCCTGACTGGTGCATCTCCCGCCAGCGCGCGTGGGGCGTGCCCATCCCCGCCTTCGTCTCGACCTCCACGGGCGAGTCCTTCCTCGACGCCGGCGTCGTGCGTCACGTCGCCGCCCAGGTCGCCCGTCACGGCGCCGACTGGTGGTGGTCCGCCTCCGTCGAGGAGACCTTGCGCGGCGCCCCTGTGCCCGCCGCGTGGCCCAAGGACCTGCGCAAGGCCTTCGACACCCTCGACGTCTGGATCGATTCCGGCTCCAGCCATCTGGCCGTGTGCGCCGCGCAGAAGCAGCTCCACTGGCCCGCCGACCTCTATCTCGAGGGCTCCGACCAGCATCGCGGCTGGTTCCAGTCCTCCCTCTGGACCGCGGTGGCCGTGCGCGGCGCCGCGCCCTACCGGGCCGTCCTCACCCACGGCTTCGTGGTGAACGAGAAGCGAAAGAAGATCTCCAAGTCCGACGGCAAGCCGCAGACCGCCGACGACTACGTGAAGAAATACGGCGCCGACATCGTGCGCCTCTGGGTCGCCTCGGAGAACTACCAGTCCGACATCCCGCTCTCGGACGCGATCTTCGAGACCGTCTCGAACCAGTACCGGGGCATGCGCAACGGCCTGCGCTACCAGCTGGGCAATCTCGGCGACTTCGACCGCGCCCGCGACGCGGTGCCCGTCGCGCGCCTCTCGCCCGTTGACCGCTGGGCGCTCGTCGAGACGGCCAGGTTCCTGCGCGAGGTCACCGACGCCTGCGAGCGCAACGAGTTCCACCGCGCCGCCGCCGCCATCGCGGCCTTCACGACCGGCGTCCTTTCCGCCTCGTACCACAACGTCATCAAGGACCGTCTGTACACGACGGCCCCGTCCGATCCGCTGCGCCGTTCGACCCAGACCGCGCTCGACCTGATCCTGCGCGCCTACCTGCGGGTGGTCGCCCCCTTCGTGCCCTTCACGGCCGACGAGGCCTGGAGCCATCTCGTGTCCCGCGCCGAGTATTCGGAGGCCGACTCGGTGCACCTGCAGGACTGGCCCGAGGCGCCGTCCGAGTGGGAGGACGCGGCCGGGCTCGAGGCCCACGCCGCCGTGGCGCGCATCATGGAGCTGGCCGCCTCGGTCAACGTCCAGCTCGAGCGCCTGCGTCAGGACAAGAAGATCGGCCAGTCCCTCGAGGCGGCCGTGGCCGTCGTCGGAGATCCCGCTGACAAGGATTTCGCGCTGCTGGCCGCCCATGAAGCCCTCCTGCCCGAGCTCTGGATCGTGTCGGCGGTCACCCTCGCCCCGTCCCAGGGCGCCGTCACGGCCTTCCAGGTCGACAAGGCCCCCGGCGTCCGCTGCCCCCGTTCCTGGAGGTGGGTGCCGGCTCTTGTGGATGCGGGCCGTTTTGGTATGGTGTCCCCGCGCTGCAGGGAGGCCCTCGCCGCCAAATACCCCGGACTCTGAATCTAACACGATGCCCAAGAAACCTGAACCCAAGAAGAACAAGGCTGTTTCGGCCAAGAAGCCGGCGCCCAAGCCCGCTCCTTCCGTGAAGAAGGCCGCCCCGGTCGCCAAGCCCGCCGCCAAGAACGCCCCCAAGGCCCCGGCCGCCAAGGTCGCTCCGGCCAAGTCCGCCGGCAAGGCGCCCGCCGGCAAGTCCCCTTCCCTCAAGCCCGCCGCCAAGACTCCGGCGACCGCCCCCGCAAAGAACGCCAAGGGAGGCAAGTCCTCCAAGGCCCCTCAGCTGGACCACGAGACGCAGAAGCGCCTCCTCGACCACCATCGCAAGGAGCATCATCAGGACGCCGCCCTCGAGGTCGCGCCCAAGCCCAAGCTCCAGGCCTACACCTTGGAGATCCTCCGGGAGTATCTCGCCCGCAAGGGCAAGACGAAGCTCAACCTCTGGAAGCCGGAGAGCGAGCGCAAGGCCCGCGAGAAGGCCGCCGCCGCCAAGGCGCAGTCCTCGAAGCCCAACAAGGTGGGCGTGGCCTCCGTGGCCGACCTGCTCGGCTTCAATCCTGCGCGCAAGGGCGGCGAACCGGTCGACGAGATCAAGCTCGTGCCCGAACGCTTCCGCAAATACTACCGGCTCCTCGCCTCCATGCGCACGGCGCTGGAGAAGGGTCTCGCCTTCCACACCGAGGAGGCGCTCAAGAAGTCGGGCAAGGACGACGCAGGCGACCTCTCCGGCTATTCGCAGCACCTGGCCGACGCCGGCACCGACACCGCTGACCGCGACTTCGCGCTCTCGCTCATCTCCAACGAGCAGGAGGCCCTGAAGGAGATCGCCGAGGCGATCGGTCGCATGAAGAACGGCACCTACGGCGTCTGTGAGATCACCGGCAAACCGATCCCGCCGAAGCGCCTCGAAGCCGTGCCCTTCACCCGTTTCTCCCTCGAGGGGCAGAAGGAGCTTGAGCGCAACCGTCGCGCGCACCGTCGCCGCGGTCAGAACCCCCTCGGCGAGGCCGGCGACGAAGTCGGCTTCGGCACGGGCGGGGGCGGCGGCGAGGACGAGCCCGCGGACACCTGAGTCCGGCCATGGCGTCCGGACTCCGGCCCTACCTGACCTTCTGGACCGTCGGCCTCGCGGCCCTGGCGGCGGACGTCGGCACGAAGCTGCTCCTCGTCCGAACCATCCCGTTCGGCTCCTACTTCCTGGGAGACCCCGAGCGGTCCCCGGTCGTCGTCTTCCCCTGGTTCTGGATCGTGCATGTCGGGAACAAGGGCGCCGCCTGGGGTCTGGGGTCGCAGCAGGACGTGCGCCTCTATCTCGTGCTGCTGGCGCTCGTCGTCCTGTATCTGGTCTGGCGCTGGCGCCGCTCGCTGCTGGTCGAGCTTCCGGGCGGCCAGGTCGCCTTCGGCCTGTTCGTCGGCGGGACCCTCGGCAACGTGCGCGACCGCGTCTTCGGCGACCACGTCATCGACTTCCTCGACGTGCATCTGCCCGGAGGCAACCGCTTCCCCGCCTTCAACGTCGCCGACGCGTGCATCTGCGTCGGCGTCGGGCTGTACCTGATCCTGTCCTACCGGCAGGACGCCGCGCGCCGGGAGGCCATCGCGTCCCATTCCGGCGACGACCTCGCCGGCCGGCCGTGAGCCTGCGCTTCGACCTCGCCGCCAACGCCGGCGGCCGCGCCTACCGCCTGCTGGCGGGACTCGTCGTGCCGAGGCCCATCGCGCTCGTCACCACCGTCGACGCCGCCGGCCGCGTCAACGCGGCCCCGTTCTCCTTCTTCAACGTCATGGGCGTCGAGCCCCCGATCGCCGTGCTCGCGCCCGCCGACCGTGACGACGGCACGCCGAAGGACACCGCCGCGAACCTGATGGCGAACGGCGAGTGCGTCATCCACCTCTGCGACGAGCCCGTGGCCGCGCGCATGGTCGAGTGCTCGCGCGCCCTGCCTCCGGGCGAGGATGAGACTCGCCGCGCCGGCTTCGCCGTCCGCCCGGCCGAAGTCGTCCGTCCGCCCATCATCGTCGACTGCCCCGTCGCGCTCGAAGGCCGCGTCCTTGACGTCCGCCGTTACGGGGAGAACCGGCTGGTGGTCGTCGAGCTCCTGCTCGCCCACGTGCGCGAAGGCGTGGCCGACCCCGCGACGTGGAAGGTCGACCATTCCGCTTACGCGCCCGTCGGCCGCCTCAACAGCCCCGACGGTTACCTGCGAACCACGGACCGTTTCCGCATCGCTCCGCCCGGCGCCTGATCAGTGCGTCCGCGTGAGGCGCTTGAGCGTCGCGGCGAAGTCGTCGGACGGCGGGCACTTCAGCGCGATTTCGAAGCCGCCGACCTTGCCGCGCACCTCCGCCAGCCGCAGCAGCAGTCCCCGGTGGAGCGGGCGGTCCTCGCCCTTGTTGAGCCGCCCCTTCCGTGTCGTGTCGGTGAGCGTCACGCGTCCCGAACGTCCGTAGCGCAGCTCGCCGGCGATGCGCAGGCCGCACTCGGCGGCGTGCACCCGCACCTGGTCGCGGCGGGGCAGCGTCGTGCGCGCCGTCCAGAGCCGCCAGCGGCCCATCGGTTCGCCGCCCGCGAAGCGCGTCTCCGCCCGCTTGCCATGGCGGTGGGAGACGAACGCCTTGCGGCCCTCGTCGTCCATCGCGAGCGGGAGGTCGCAGAGCCCGCCTTCCTCCGGGGCGTCCTCCGTCCGGGCCAGGAATTCGTAGTGGAAGGTGAAAGCGCCCGAGCCCACCGCCTCGCGCCAGGCGGGCAGGGCGCCCTCGCGTTCGGCGACGATGGCCACGCCGTCCACCTCGGGCTCGGGGCCGAAGACCGCGGCCGGATCGCGGAGGCGGAGCCGCACCATCTCGGGCTTGGCCGCCGCGAGCTGCGCGCGCAGCGAGCCGAGCAGCGTGGGCCTTCCCTGCTGCCAGGGGTGGTCCTCGAAGCAGACCTCGCCCGGCTTGCCGAGCGCGACCCAGCCTTCCCCCGCGGCCAGCACCGGCATGCGCAGGGCCGCCTCGCCGAGCGTGCCCGCCGGGAAGCCGATGAAGTCGGGCGCGGTCATCTCCGGAAATGAAAAGACCCCGCGGCCGGTCAGGCGACGGGGTCGTGGGTGGCGCCCGAAGGCATCACTTCTTGGCGGCGGCCAGCTTCTTGGCGAGGCGGGCCTTGATCCGGTTCGCCTTGTTGCGGTGGATCACGCCGGACTTCACGGCCTTGTCGGCGGAGGAGGCCACCGTGGAGGCCAGTTTGGCGTCGGCGGCGGAAGCGAAGCTCTTCACCAGGGACTTGAGGCGCGTGCGGACCGACTTGTTGTGCTCGGCCCGGCGGGCGGACTGGCGGATGCTCTTCTTGTTAGCTTTGATGTTGGCCATGAGAGGGAGTAGGGAAGCGGCGGCAGGGCGGCGTAGTCAACGAGGATTTGGAAGCCCCGGGGCCTCCTCTGCTGGTGGAAGGGGTGGGATTCGAACCCACGTACAGCGAAGCTGAGCGGATTTACAGTCCGCCTCCTTTAGCCACTCGGACACCCTTCCGGCCAACAGGAGGGGCAAGATAGGGGGGTGCCGACTGCCGTGACAAGCGCTTTCGCCGCCGGAAGTCGGGGCTTTCCCCTTCCGGCAGGGCGGGCATCCTCCAGTCATGCCGGACGCGCCCCTCGTGGTCCTCATCGATGCCGAATGCGGCCTGTGCTCCGGCACGGCGGTCTGGCTGTCGTCCCGGGACGTGAGGGAGGCCATGGTCTTCGCCTCCAACCGCGGTGAGGTCGCCCGCATCGCCGACGAGCCGCCCGGCGGCGATCCCGGCACCGTCGTCGTCTGGGACGGCTCCCGGCGGCTCGTCCGCTCCGCGGCGGTCCTGCGCCTGCTGCAGGCCTTGCCGGGCCCTTGGCCTTTCGTCGCGGGCACGCTCCGCTGCGTGCCGCGGTTCCTCCGCGACGCCGCCTACGACTTCGTCGCCGCGCGCCGCGGGCGTTCCGACCGCTGTGCTTCCTTGTCTGCCGGCCGTCTGGTCGGCTAGAGATTCTCCGCCCGCCCCATGGCCTACGTCGTCAAACGAGTGATGGAGATGGTCCCCGTGCTGCTCGTCGTCGTGGCGGCGACCTTCTTCCTCTCGCACGCCGTGCCCGGCGGCCCATTCGACCGTGAGCGTCCCGTCCCGGCCGAGGTGAAGGCGCGGCTCGAGGCCTACTACGGACTCGACCGTCCCCTCCACGAGCAGCTGGGCTCCTACGTGGCCAACCTCGCCCGCGGCGACCTCGGCCCCTCGCTCAAGTATCCCGGCTGGGGCGTGAACGAGGTCATCGGCCCGCGCATCCCCGTCTCCGTCTCACTCGGGCTGGTCTCCCTCGCCGTCGCGGTGCTCATCGGCGTGCCCGTCGGCGTCCTCGCCGCCTCACGGCACAACACCTGGCTCGATTCGGTTCCGATGGGCCTGACCATGGTCGGCATCTGCATCCCCTCCTTCGTGCTCGGCCCTCTGCTTGCGCTGGTGTTCGCCCAATGGCTGGGCTGGGTGCCGCCCTGCGGCTGGGGCGACCTGCGCCACTTCCTGCTGCCCGCCGCCACCCTCGGCCTGGTCACCGCGGCGCCCATCGCGCGCCTCACCCGGGCCAAGGTCGTCGAGGCGGGCTCGCAGGACTACGTGCGCACCGCGCGGGCCAAGGGCCTGCCGTGGCGACGCGTGTGGTTCGTCCACGCCCTGCGCAACGGGCTGCTGCCCGTCGTGACCTACCTCGGCCCCGCCGCGGCGGGACTCGTGTCCGGCTCCTTCGTCGTCGAGTCGCTCTTCGACGTCCCCGGACTCGGCCGACTGTTCGTCTCCTCGATCATCAACCGCGACGTCACCCTGATCCTCGGCACCACGCTTGTCTACGCGCTGGCGCTGCTCGTCCTCAACCTCGTGGCCGACCTCGCCAAGTCGGCCCTCGATCCGCGCGTCGCGCGTTCCGTCCGATGACCCCTGACGGTCCTGACTCCACGCCCTGGAAACGATTCCGCCGCTCGCGCGCGGCCGTGGGCGCCGCCTGGTTCCTCGCCTTCGTCGCGCTCGTCTGCGCGCTGTCGCCTTGGATCGCCCCGTATCCCTACATGAAGCAGGACCTCGCGGCCAGCGCCCAGGCCCCCTCGTTCGCGCATTGGTTCGGCACCGACCTCCTCGGGCGCGACGTGCTCTCGCGCGTCATGCAGGGCGGCCTCATCTCCATCTCCGTCGGCCTGCTGGCCACCGCGGTGGCGCTCGTCTTCGGCGTCCTCTACGGCGCCGTCGCCGGGGAGCTGGGCGGAGCGTGGGAGCGGCTGATGATGCGCGCGGTCGACATCCTCAGCACCCTCCCGCTCACGCTCATCGTCATCCTCTGCATGGTCGTGTTCGGCCAGAACGTCTGGATGATCTTCCTGGCCGTGGGCATGGTCTCCTGGCTCACCATGGCGCGCATCGTCTGCACCGAGACCGGCGCCCTGAAGTCGCGTCAGTTCGTCGAGGCCGCGGTCGCGCTGGGCCAGACCCGCGTGGGCGTCTTCCGCAGGCATTATCTGCCCAACCTCGCGGGCCTCATCGCGGTCTACGCCACGCTCACCGTGCCCGGCGTCATGATGCTCGAGGCCTTCGTGAGCTTCCTCGGCCTGGGCGTGAAGGCCCCGATGACCTCCTGGGGCCAGATGATCAAGGAGGGGGCCGACATCATGGAGGAGTGCCCCTGGCTGCTGCTGGCGCCCTCCTCAGTCTTTGCGCTCACGCTGCTGGCGCTCAACTTCCTCGGGGAGGGCCTGCGTGACGCCTTCGACCCGCGTGCCTCCCGGCGCTGACCATGCCCCTGCGACGTTTCATCGTGATCAAGCCCGACGGTTCGGACGGCGACCTCTTCGAAGCCGACCTGCCCCTGGACGCTCCCGACTTCGTCCGGCATCCGGTCACCGGTGAGCCGTGCCGCAGGGTGATCGAGGCGCCGACCCTCACCGTGAAATACGGCGAGGGCGCGATGAAGCAGGCGGTGAGCGAGGGGAAGCTGGCCCGCGCCGGCTTCAAGAAGCTCGAGAAGAACGGCGAGGGCGGCTGGACGCAGACCAACTGACGTCCCCTGAAAATGAATCGCCCCGCCGGGAGGCGGGGCGAAACATCGTCAGGGTGGGGCGTTTCCGCCGTGGTTCAGGCCTTGGCCGGGGCGGCCTCCGCGCGGGCTCGCTTCACGAGCGATTTCGCGGTGTCCGAGGGTTGGGCTCCCAGCTTGATCCAGTGGTCGACACGGGCTACGTCGATCGTCAGGCCCGGCGTCTTGCCCCTGGCGCGGGGGTTGTAGTTGCCGAGGACCTCGACGAAGCGACCGTCGCGGCGGATGCTCTGCTCGGCGACGACGAGACGGTAGGTCGGCTCGTTTTTGGTACCGAAGCGCTGGAGGCGGATGCGTAGCATGGGTGTTGAAAGAAAAGGAAGGTGGAAAGACACACTCGGGGGAGGGGGAGTCAAGCCTTCGCCAGCCCTTCAACCTCTCTTTTTATTACCAGCACCCCTCAAATCGCTGAAATCACGCATTACAAGGTCATGAACAATAGCGGCTTAAGCCGCGTAATCGTTAAAAACCTCCCGGAATCATGAAATGATCCGCCTAGGGCAAGTCCTAGGCGGGCAATAAAAAACCCCGCTTTCGCGGGGTTTTTCGTAGGCCAAGACGAACTTACTTGGCCGCGGCTTCGGCCTCGAAGCGCTGCTCCTTGACCTTGGTGGCGGACTTGCCCTGCCGGTCGCGGAGGTAGAAGAGGCGGGAGCGCATGACCTGGGAGACCTTCTCCACCTCGATCTTCTCGATGTTGGGGGAGTGGACGGGGAAGGTGCGTTCGACGCCCTCGCCGAAGGAGACGCGGCGGACGGTGAAGGTCTCATGGATGCCGCCGCCCTTGCGCTGGATGACGATGCCGGAGAACACCTGGGTGCGCTCCTTGTCACCTTCGCGGACCTTGGTGGCGACACGGACGCCATCGCCCACCTTGAAGGCGTCGTGGCCGCGGCCCTGCTTGATCTGGGACTGGGTGGCGAACTGGATGAGGGGATGATTGCTGCTCATGGCTGTTTTTCTTGGTCTTTCAGCAGGTCGGGTCGGCGTTTTCTGGTCTTCTCAATCTGCCTTTCCCGGCGCCATCTTTCGATTTCGGCGTGATTTCCTCCGAGGAGGACCGGGGGCACCTCGAGACCATCATAGACGGCGGGTCGGGTGAACTGCGGAAAGGCGAGCAACTTGCCGTTGTAGCTATCCCCCGTCAAGGAGTTTTCCTCCCCCAGGACCCCCGGTATCTGACGGCCGATGCAGTCCACCAGGACGCAGGCGGGCAGGGTGCCGTTGGTCAGGACGTAGTCTCCGATGGAGATCTCACGGGTGACTTTCCGGTCCCGGAAGCGCTGGTCGATGCCCTCATAATGGCCCGAAATGAGGATAAGGTGCTCTTTTTGCGCCAGTTCCCGGGCCAGCGGGTTGGTGAGCTGCTCGCCATCGGGGCACAGGTAGATGACCTCGCAGCCGGGGGTGGCCAGGGCGTCCACGGCGTCAAAGAGGGGCTGGCAGGTCATGAGCATGCCGGGGCCGCCGCCGTAGGGCATGTCATCGACCTTGCGGTGCTTGTCCTTGGAGTAACCCCGGAGGTCATGCGCCTTGAATCGGATCAGGTCGCGCTCGATGGCCCGTCCGATGACCGACTCTTTGAGGAAGCCGTCGGCCATCTCCGGGAAGAGGGTGACTAGGTCGATGCGGACGGACACGGGACGGGACAGGGAGGAAGCCCGGGTCGGGCGTCCCACGCAAGGGCTACTTCTTCGGGCGCTGGTCCATCCGGATGCCCGCTTCGGCGGGCACCGGCTTGCCGGTGACGTTCACGTCGGAGGTGAACAGGTATTTCCAGACGTCCTCCTGGAGGTGGCGTCCCTGGGCGTCCTTGGGTGAGCCCTTGCCCGGCGTCACGTAGCCGTGCGCGGCGGCGGCCTGCTTCTTGGCGTCGCCCTTCATCGGGGCCTGGGTGATGAGGCGGCGGGAATGGCCGTAGGGCGCCTTGGCGTCGTCCGCGTTCACGACCGGACCGTATTCGTTGAGGCGCAGCATGAGCCAGGAGCGCTGGTAGTGGTGCTCCGTCCAGCCGCCGTCAAGGACGTGGGTGTAGCCGAAGAAACGGTTGAGCGGGGTGGCGGACGGCCCGGCCTGCCAGTCTTCGGTGTTGTCGCGGGGTCCGCAGAACATGATCACCCGCGCGACCTTCTGGTGCATCGCGAAGCGCGCGGAGGACGTGGCGCCGTGCGAGGAGCCGCCCACGACGACCTTGGTCCAGTCAAGCTCCTTGCCGCCGGCGGTGAGGAACTGCTCCCAGCGGCCCTGCGGGTGCTTCTTCACGAGCCACTGCACCAGGCGCGTCGCGCGGCCCTTGGCGGAATCGGCTTCGGCGATCGCGACGGCCCGCGACGCGTCGACGCCCGCGGTAGCCTCGAGGCGGATGTTGCCGAGGTGCTGGGTGTCGGCGGGGACGGTGTTGAGCTTGCCGAACCAGCCGCGCGCGTAGTGCACGCTGACGTGGTGGTAGCCGTAGCCGTTCACTTTCTCGGCGATGACCGGGCTGTGGCCCATCAGCCAGACCACCAGTTCGCCGCGCGGAGCGACGCGCGTGTCGACGTCGGCCGTCTGCACGTCGGCCGGCTTGCCCTTGCTCTCCAGGTTGAAGTCGATGTCCGGATACGCCTTGGCGGCGGGGTCGACCTCGCTGGCGCGCACGGTGAGGTGGTAGGCCTGCGGCTGCGGGTCATTGAACTTCGGGGCGGCCGCGCCGGCGTGGACCGTGAGCAGGCCGAAGGACAGGAGGGCGAGGGGGCGCGTCATGCCGCCCAGACTGCGCCGCCGGCCCCTTCAGGCAAGCGCCGAGGCGCTCACTTCGGCAGCCGGGCGTCGACGTAGTCGAGGGCCCTCTCGATGACCATGCGCGGCGCCCACTGATGACCGCCGGCGAACTCCATCACTTCGATGCGGCCGTCGGTGACCTGCTTCAGCATGGGGAGTTCGGCGCGGTTCGGGTCGCCCTTGCCCATCGTCACCACGATCGCCGCGAGCTGCGTGCCCTTGAGTCCGGGCATGCCGTTGTCGAGACGGCCGATGCCGGCCCCCTGCAGGATGACCCCGCCGAAGCCGTCGCCGAGCGCGGCGAACACCGAGCTGGCCCGCGCGCCGCCGGAGAAGCCGGTCGCCACCTTGCCGCCGGGGAGCAGGCGCACGCGCCGCTCCACGTCCTCGGCGGCCGCGAGGAAGTTGCCCACGCTCGGATCCCACGGTCCGTTGCGTGACTCGTCGAGCATCACGACGACGTAGGTGCCCTTGCGCCGCAGCCAGGCCTCCATCTCGCCCATCTTCGCGTTGCCGGAGGGCGAGGCGATGAAGAGGCATTTCCAGCGGGCGTCCTTGGCGGCCAGGAAACCCTTGGGCAGCCAGAGGCGGTAGTGGTAGAGGTCGGAGTAGCGGGAGAAGCCCGACATGTGCTGGCAGGCGATGCGGATCTCAGTCTGCTCCTTGAGCGGCAGGTCCGCGGGCGTCACGGCCGCGGGCGGACCCTGCGCCTCGAGCGCGGCCGTGAGCAGGCAGAGCAGGGCGGCGAACCTCATCGGCGCCGGCCCTTGGCCTTGCGGGCGTCGATGCGCGACTTGATGCGCAGCAGCACGACGGCCAGGGCGACCACCGCGAAGAACGTGAAGAGCACGTTGCTCACCTGCACCCCGCCGGCGGAGTCGGGCCCGGAGGAGGTCAGCGCGTCGGTCACGCTCGCGGGCGGCGACGCGGCGTCCTTGTCGCGGCGCGCGACGGGGGCGCCGAGGGGCGTCAGGACCGGGCGATGCACGCCCTGGAACTTGGCGACCGATTCGATCCGCCCCGCGGCCTCGATCACGTCGCCCGCCTTGCGGCCGGCAGCGGGCACGAGCAGCAGCTGCGGCGGACTGAGGTCGAGGGTCAGCGCGAGCTCGTAGCCGTCGGCCTCCTCGTCGGCCACGGCGATGCGGAGCTTCAAGGGCTTGGGCTCGGCGGCGGCCTCGGCCGCCGCGATGCGGTCACGATGGGCCGCGAGCTCAGCCAGCTCATCGGCCTTGAGGGCCGGCTGCGTCGCGCCCGTCTTCACCTTGAGCGCCTCCAGCGCGGCGAGGTCTTCCGGGCTCACCGCCGTCTGCGCCCATGCCGCCCCGGCGAGGGCGAGGGCCGCGGCGATCGACGTGGGGCGCATGGGTTCACGATGCGGCCGGGAGGCCGCAGGGCAAGCGTGCGGCTTTGCGGCTTGGAAGAAGGGGGCCGCTCCGACATAGCCGAGGCGTGCCCAAGCCGACCGGTCCAGTCCTGCAGGTGCGCCGACTCCGCATCGCCCGCGAGGGCAAGGTCATCCTCCGCGGGCTCGACTGGACCGTCCGCCCCGGCGAGCACTGGGCGTTGCTCGGGCCGAACGGCGCGGGCAAGTCGTCGCTCCTCGCCGCGCTCACCGGCTACTTCGCTCCCACCGCCGGCGAGATGACCGTCCTCGGCGAGACCTTCGGGCGGAGCGACTGGCGCGAGCTCCGCCGCCGCGTCGGCCTGGCGGGTCCGTCCGTCGCCTCGATGGTGCGTCCCGATGAGCCCGCCCTGCACGTCGTGGCCGGCGGCGCCGACGGCACGGTCAACCTCTGGCGCCGTCCGCCCGCGGCCGTGCTGCGCCGCGCGCGGGCCGTGCTGCGCCGCATGGGCGCCGGCGCCCTCGCCTCCCGCCCTTGGGGCCATCTCTCCCAGGGCGAGCGCCAGCGCACCCTGATCGCGCGCGCCCTCATGCCCCGGCCCGCGCTGCTGATCCTCGACGAGCCCTGCGCCGGACTCGATCCGGCGGCGCGGGCCGACTTCCTCCGCCTCGTCTCCCGCCTGCCGCGCCTCTGGCCGCGCACCGCCCTCGTGCTCGTCACGCATCACGTCGAGGAGGTCGTGCCCGCGTTCACCCACGCGCTGCTGCTGAAGTCGGGCGCCGCCCTCGCGGCGGGACCCGTGCGCCGCACCCTGGGCTCCGCCACGCTTTCCCGTCTCTTCGGCCGCCGCGTGCGGCTCTCACGGCGCAAGGGCGCCTTCTTGCTGTCCCTGCCTTGACCCGGCGGCGGAATTCCCCACCCCTGCCTCTCCCGCGCCCTCCATGCCGTCGCCGTTCGAAGGACTCCTCCCCCGTTACGACGCCGTCGTCATCGGGGCCGGCCTCGGGGGCATGACCGCCGCGAACAACCTCGCGAAGTTCGGCCGCAAGGTGCTCCTCCTTGAGCATCACTACCAGCTCGGCGGCCTTGCCACCTTCTTCAAGCGGGCGGGCGGCCACGTCTTCGACATCTCCCTGCACGGCTTCCCCCACGGGATGATCAAGTCCACCCGGCGCTACTGGACCAAGGAGATCTCGGACCGCATCCATCAGCTCAAGGACGTCCGCTTCATCAACCCCGACTTCGACGTACGCACGACCTTCGACCGCGCCGACTTCACCCGCATCCTCATCGAGCAGTTCCGGCTGCCGGCGGAGACCGTCGAGGCCTTCTTCGCCCACCTGCGCGGGATGAACTACTACGACAACGACCCGCGCACCACCCGCCAGCTCTTCGAGCAGTTCTTTCCCGGCCGGCCCGACGTCCAGCGGCTCCTGCTGGAGCCCATCGCCTACGCCAACGGCTCCACCCTCGACGATCCGGCGATCACCTTCGGCATCGTCTTCTCGAACTTCATGTCGAAGGGCGTGTTCATCTTCCAGGGCGGCACCGACGTGATGATCGGCCTGATGACCGCCGAGATGAAGGCCAACGGCGTCGACATCCGCCGCAACGTGCTCGTGGAGAAGGTCCATGTCGAGAGGGACGCCTCCGGGCGGCGCCGCGTCGTGGGCGTGAAGCTGCGCGGAACCCGTCTCGGCGAGGAGGCCGAGGTGGCCTGCGCGACCGTCGTCTCCAACGCCAACATCAAGGACACCGTCCTGCGGATCGGCGGCGAGGAGGCCTTCGAGCCCGCCTTCGTGGAGGAGGCCCGCAAGGTGCGCGTGAACACCTCATCCTGCCAGGTCTACATGGGCGTGCGCGAGGGTGAGGCCATCCCGCACATCGGAGACCTCGTGTTCACGTCCGAGGCGAAGCCCTTCTCCAGCCAGGAGCTCGTCGACTTCCACACCACCTCCCGGACCTACTCGGTCTACTATCCCGACACCCGTCCGCACACCAAGACCCCGCGCTACGCCGTCGTCACCTCCGTCAACCAGAAGTGGGACGACTGGGCGGGCCTTTCCGAGGCCGACTACGCCTCGCACAAGGCGCGCGTCATCGAGGAGTCCTTCCGGGGGCTCGAGAAGTTCATCCCTGACATCCGGTCCAAGGTCGACCACGCCGAGGCCGCGACCCCGCGCACCGTCAACCGGTACGTCCGTCACGTCGGCGGCACCTCCTTCGGCACCAAGTTCGAGGGCCTGAAGGTCTCGATGGCCCTGCCCGAGCAGGTCGGCGGATTCTACCACGCCGGCAGCGTCGGCATCATCATGTCCGGCTGGCTCGGCACCATCAACTACGGCGTGATCGTCTCGGCGAAGGCCGACGCCTACCTGCGCGACCCCGACGCAGGGCCGCTGGGCGAGGCCGCGGCCTCCGCCGGCCTCTGACGGCTTGACCGTCCCCGTCCGTCCGCAAGCCTGCGGGCATGTCCAAGGAGTCTCCCGCCCGCGGCCTCGCCAAGAAGGCCGAGAACGCCCTCGAGTCCTTCATCTTCGCCAGCCGCTGGGTGCAGGCGCCGATCTACGTCGCGCTCATCCTCGCCGCGGTGGCCTACGCCTGGAAGAGCGTGCAGGAGCTCATCCACCTCCTGCAGGGCTTCAACACCTCCACCGAGAGTTCCATCATGCTGGGCATCCTCTCCCTCGTGGACATCTCGATGGTGGCCAACCTCGTGAACATGGTCGTCGTCGGCGGCTACGTCACGTTCGTATCGCGCATCGACTTCGAGGACAACACCGACCGGCCCGACTGGCTCGAGCACATCAACGCCAACACTCTCAAGGTGAAGCTGGCGGCCAGCCTCGCGAGCATCTCGGCCATCCACCTCCTCAAGAGCTTCATCGACATCACCGCCGCGGCCTCCGCCGTGGACGGACGGCCCCTGCTGCCCGCGCAGGAGCGCGTCATCCTGTGGCAGGCGGTCATCCACGGAGTCTTCCTCCTCTCGATGATACTCTTCGCCTACAGCGAGCGGATGCAGCGGCACGAGGGCCACTGATCCGCCGCCGCGCGGTCCGCGCGTCTCAGCGCTTCGCGTCGACCGGGATGCGCATCCCGTAGAAGCTGCGGTAGACGTAGAACAGCCCGACCGCCAGCACCGCCGAGCCGAGGCCCAGCTTGAGGCCCGCCGGCATGCCGACCGCGATCTCCACGGCGAGCAGGCCGAAGAGCGTGGTGAACTTGATGACCGGGTTGAGCGAGACCGAGGAGGTGTCCTTGAACGGGTCGCCGACCGTGTCGCCGACGACCGTCGCGGCGTGCAGGTCCGTCCCCTTGGCCTTGAGGTCGACCTCGACGATCTTCTTGGCGTTGTCCCAGGCGCCGCCGGCGTTGGCCATGAAGATGGCCTGGTAGAGCCCGAAGAAGGCCATGCCGACCAGGTACCCGATGAAGAAGAACGGGTCGAAGAGCGCCAGGGACAGCGCCAGGCAGAAGATGGCGATGAAGATGTTCGTCATGCCCTTCTGCGCGTACTGCGTGCAGATGCGCACGACCTCCTTGGAGGCGTCGGTCGCCGCCGTGGAGGCGTCGAGCTTCATGTTGTCCTTGATGTAGACCACCGCGCGGTAGGCGCCCGTCACGACCGCCTGCGTGGAGGCGCCGGTGAACCAGTAGATGACCGCTCCGCCCATGAGCAGCCCCATCAGGGCCTCGGGGTGCACGAGCGAGAGCTTCTCCAGGACGTTGAGTCCGGAGGCGCGGTAGTGCTCTTGCAGCATCATGATGATGCCGAAGACCATCGTCGTCGCGCCCACCACGGCGGTGCCGATGAGCACCGGCTTGGCCGTGGCCTTGAAGGTGTTGCCGGCCCCGTCGCCCTTCTCGAGCTGGTGCTTGGCGCCTTCGAAGTCGGGCTTGAAGCCGAAGTCGCGCTCGATCTCCTCGCGGACGCCCGGGCGGGACTCGATCTGCGAGAGCTCATAGACCGACTGCGCGTTGTCCGTGACCGGACCGAAGGAGTCGACCGCGATGGTGACCGGGCCCATGCCGAGGAAGCCGAAGGCGACCAGGCCGAAGGCGAAGATCGGGGCGGCGAAGGCGAACTGCGCGGGCATCAGCGCGGCGACCGCGGCGTGCGTCGACAGCAGGTAGGCCCCGAGCATCAGGCCGAGGATGCAGAGGCCGGTCCAGAAGGCGGAGAAGTTGCCCGCCACCATGCCGGAGAGGATGTTGAGCGAGGCGCCGCCCTGGTCGGAGGAGGTCACGACCTCCTTCACGTGGCGGCTCTCGGTGGAGGTGAAGACCTTGGTGAACTCGGGGATGAGCGCGCCGGCGAGCGTGCCGAGCGAGATGATGGTCGAGAGCACCCACCAGAGGTCGGGCCGCCCGGCCAGCGGAGCCAGCAGCGCCCAGCTCGCGACGTAGGTCACGGCGATCGACACCACGGAGGTCACCCAGACGAGGTTGGTCAGGGGCTGCTCGAGGTTGAAGTCGCGGGCCTCGCCCCAGACGGAGCGGCTGATCACGCCGTTGATCCAGTAGCTGGCCACCGAGGTGATGACCATGAGGATGCGCATGGCGAAGAGCCAGATGACGAGCGTGGCGCAGAGCGTCGGGTCGGCCGCGAGGGCGAGGGCGAGGAAGGCGATGAGGGCCACGCCGGTCACGCCGTAGGTCTCGAAGCCGTCGGCCGTCGGACCCACGGAGTCGCCGGCGTTGTCGCCGGTGCAGTCGGCGATGACGCCGGGGTTGCGGGGATCGTCCTCGGGCAGCTTGAAGACGATCTTCATCAGGTCCGCGCCGATGTCGGCGATCTTGGTGAAGATGCCGCCGCAGATGCGCAGGGCCGACGCGCCGAGGGATTCGCCGATGGCGAAGCCGATGAAGCACGGGCCGGCCAGCTCCGCCGGGAGGAAGAGCAGGATGGCGATCATGAACAGCAGCTCGATGGCCACGAGCAGCAGGCCGACGCTCATGCCCGACTGCAGGGGGATGAGCAGGGTGGCGAGGGCGTTGCCCTTCAGGGCGGAGAAGGCGGCGCGCGAGTTGGCGACGGTGTTGATGCGGATGCCGAACCAGGCCACGCCGTAGCTGCCGAGGATGCCGAGGACGGAGGCGGCGAGGATGACGGCCACCTGGGAGGCCGGCTTGTGCTCGAGGCCGCCGAAGTAGTAGGCCATGCACGCGGCGATGAGCACCCAGAGGGCGGCGAGGAACTTGCCCTGCTGGACGAGGTAGGTCTTGCAGGTCTCCCAGATGATCTGCGAGACGTCGGCCATGCAGCGGTGCACGGGCAGGGCGCGGGTCTGCAGGTACTGCCACCAGCCGTAGGCGACCCCGAGCGCGCAGACGACGAGTCCGGCCCAGAGCACGCCCGAGCCGCTGAGCGAGCCGCCGAGGAAGGAGACTTTGCCCAGGTCGGGGATGCGGATGTCAGCCTCTCCGGCGAGGAGGGCGGTGGGGCACGCGAACAGGGCCGCGGCCAGGAGCTTCAGGGTCTTCATGGGAAAATGACGGGGTGGAGCCGAGGGGTGCGGCCTTTCCGAAAACTGAGGTTCGGTCACATCATGGGCGAGGCAAAAAACCGCGGCGCCCGATTTCATCTTCGCTCAATTAAGGGTCGAGCAGGCGCTCCTTCAGGAAGAGGGCCGTGACCCTGGCCTGGTGGTCGACGTTGGACTTCTTGGAGAACCCATGGCCCTCGTCCTCGGCCACCAGATACCAGACCTCTCCGCCCGCGGTTCTGACCGCGTCGCGGATGCGCACCGCCTCCGCCAGGGGCACGCGGGGGTCGTTGCGTCCGTGGATCACCAGCAGCGGAGCGCGGATGCGGGCCGCGTTGCGGGCGGGGGCGACCGCCTCCAGGGCGGCCCGGACGTCGGGCTTGCGCTCGTCGCCGTACTCGGCCCGGCGCGCGGCGCGCCGGTAGTCCGAGGTCTGCTCGAGCAGGGTGACCATGTTGGTCACGCCGACGACGTCCACGCCGCAGCGGAAGCGCCCGCCGTGCTCCGCCATGCTCGCAAGACACATGAATCCGCCGTAGCTGCCGCCGAAGGCGGCGATGCGGGCCGGGTCGATGCGCGGGTGCCGTGCGGCCCAGTCCAGCACGGGCCCGACGTCCTTCACCGCGTCGCCGCGTCGCACGCCGTTGTCGAGGTTGAGGTAGCGGCGTCCGTAGCCGGAGGAGCCGCGCACGTTCGGGTAGATGAGCGCGACGCCCAGGCGGTCCAGGTAGTAGAGCAGGCCGCCGCGGAAGCCGGGACGGGACTGTCCCTCGGGGCCGCCGTGGAAGATCATGATGGCCGGACGCCGGCCGGGGAACTTCGCGGCGTCGGGCAGGTAGACGAGGCAGGGGATCTGCTCGCCGTCGAAGCTGCGCACGCGGACGGTCGTCGCTTCGGGAGCCTTGATCTCGACCTTGGGCTTGGAGGTCCGGTCGGTCCAGCGGGTGAGCGCCCCCGAGTCGAGGTCCGCCGACCACGCGTCGCTGGGAGAGTCCTCCGAGTTGAGCGTGAAGCCGACCTCATGGCTGCCCGGCCGGAACGCTAGGTCGGAGATGACGCCGGGGCGGATCGCAGGGGCGCGGAGGGGATTGCCTGACGGCAGCTCCCAGCAGCGCAGCTCCGATCTGCCGTCCACGTTGACGATGACGGCGAGGCGCCTCCCGTCCGCGGAGACCTCGAGTTCCTCGCAGTCCCATGCGGGAGCCCCTTCCAGGGGCTTCACCGTCCGTGCGGCGAAGTCGAGGCGGACGGGGCGCAGGAAGTCGCCGCCCAGGGTCGAGAGCGCGTAGGCGCCGTTTCCGTCCACGGACAGACGCACGTGGCTGAATGGGTGGGGAGCCCCGGTGGGCGTCACTTCGGTGAGCTTGCCCGTCGCCAGGTCCGCCTTGTGCAGCCGGGTGCGTTCGATGCTCACCGACTGCCGCACCAGCAGCCAGCGGCCGTCGGGAGCCCAGGCCGTCACCGACCAGCCGGGCGATGAACCGGTCACGAGCGTGCGCGCCTTCGAGGGCGCCTTCACGTCGACGACCAGGATGTCGCTGTCCTTGCCATTGCGGCGGTTCGAGGCCCAGGCGATGCGTTGGCCGTCCGCCGACCATCGGGGGTCGGTGTTGCGTGAGCGTCCGTCCGTGATCAACGAGGGCTTGGCCTTGGCGTCGGCGGCGTCGGTCAGGAACAGCTGGTAGTTCTCATCTCCGCCCTTGTCGGCGAGGTAGGCCAGCTTCGTGCCGCCCGGCTGGAACCAGCCGTATTTCACCGGCTCAGTTCCGCGCGTGAGCGCGGCCCGCTTGCCCAGCGCCTCGGTCATGCGGTGCAGGTGCGAGGCGCTGCCGATGCGGGTCGAGACGATGGCGGCGCGCCCGCGGGAGTCCCATCCCTTGAAACCGGCGCCGCCGAGGTTGAGGTAGGGGTCCATCTCTTCGGCGAGGGCCGCTGGGACCTGCGGCACCGCGTCGGCGATGAAGTTGGACGGATGGGGAAGGGTGGGGGCGACGCATCCGACGAGGATGGCCGCGAGCAGCAGGCCGGGGCGGGGCATGACCTCTTCTATGAAGGGCTCCCGGCCCTGGGCGAGCCTCGGCCGCTCACTTTTTCTTACGTTTGGCCGCCGCCTTGCCTTCGGTCGCCGCGCCCGCCGGCCCGTAGGATTCCGGGTCGGACAGGGGCCGGCCGGCGACGGGCACGGCGCCGTCATCGCCCTGCTCCCGCATCCACGCGTCCAAGGCCCCGCGCAGCTCCGCCAGCTTGGGCGCGTTGGCCGGATCCGCCGCCACGTTGGAGCGTTCAGCCGGGTCCTTCTCCAGGTCGTAAAGCTCCTCCGCCGGCCGACGGTGGTAGCGGTCCAGCGTCGCGGCCGCCGCCGCGTCGGTCTTCGCCAGCCTTTCCCATTCCGCGAAGAACGCCCGCTGGCCGAGCCCGTCACCCCGGCTCTCCTGCAGGTCGATGTGCGTGGTGAACGCCCAGTCGGGACGGAGGTTGCGGACGTATTTCCAGCGCCCGTCACGGACGGCGCGGGCGGGATAGACGTTCATCCGGTTGTCGTTGGCGTGCGTGGTGAAGATCCGGTCGCGATGCCGGTCCGCGCCGCGCAGCACGGGCAGGAAGGAGCGTCCGTCGATGCCCGAGGGGGCCTCGCCCCCCGCCGCCTCGAGGAGCGTCGGCAGCAGGTCGACCCAGCTGACCATCGCCCCGGTGCGCTTCCCGGCTGGGACCGTGCCCGGCCAGGAGACGATGAGAGGCGTGGCGACGCCGGCTTCGTAAAGGTTCCACTTCCCGAAGGGCCATTGCGCGCCGTGGTCGCTGGTGAAGACGAAGACCGTGGAGGCCGGCAGCGTCTCGCGGACCGTGCGCATCACCTCGCCGAGTTCCGCGTCGCCGCGCGCGACCGCGTCGGCGTAACGCGCCCGCCAGAGCCGCGTCTGAGGCGTGTCGACGCTGAGCGCGGGCAGCCGGAGGTCGTCCGGACGATGGATTCCGTCGTCGGCCGGCCACGGTACGTGCGGCCAGTTGCTTCCGACCATCAGGCAGAGCGGTTTGGCGTCCTTGGGCCGCGCGCGGAGGAACTTCAGCGCGGCGGGCACGCCCTCGGGGTCATGGAAGGTGTCGTGGGCGAACACGTCGAAGCCGTAGTCCGCCGTGTGACGGTAGTGGGAGACCTTGCCGAAGGCCGCGACCTCGTAGCCCAGCTCCTTGAAGTAGGAGGGCCATTTGCGGATCTCCGTCCGCGGCTTGGCGTGATTGGAGGAGGCGCCGTTGCGGGCCGGCATGAGCCCCGTGAGCAGCGCGGCGCGGCTCGGGGCGCAGCTCGGCGAGGCGACGTAGGCGCGGTCGAAGGTCAGGCCGGCGGCGGCCAGCGCGGCGACGTGGGGAGTGCGGATGCCCCCGCCTCCGTAGGGGGCCGTGTCCAGCTGCCCGAGGTCGTCCGTCAGGAACACCACGATGTCCGGTCGGCGGGCCTCCGCCGCCGGCGACACGGCGGCGAACAGCAGCAAGGCGGCCAGGAGCGGGGGCATGCCGGGATGGTGTCCCGCTTTCCTGCGTCTGGGAACGCAGAAGTTTTCTCGCCCGCCGCCGGGCCGTGTCCACGATGTCCGCACCCCGATGAAGAAGCCCCTGCTGCCGATCCTCCTCGCATCGTTCGCCCTCGCCGCGCCGGAGCCCTATCCCGTGAGCGAGCCCGCCGTGGACGCTTCGCATCCCGCCGCGGAAGCCGCAGGCTTCGTTCCGCTCTTCAACGGCAAGGACCTGTCCGGCTGGCGCACCAAGGGCAACTGGGTCTACGACGCCGACGGCACCGTCACCTTGCGGCCCCGTCCGGGCGAGACCGGCTGGAAGCGTTTCGACGCCTATCTCTTCACCGAGCGCAAGTACCGTGACTTCGTCCTAGACCTCGAGTTCAAGTTCGAGCCCACCGGCAACTCCGGCGTCTTCTTCTGCGTGGCCGATCCGCTCGACCCCGTGGCCAAGGGGATCGAGCTCCAGATCCTCGACACCCACGGCCTGGCGAAGCCTGGCCATCACGACTGTGGCGGAATCATCCGCGCCATGGGTCCGGCGGAGAACCGCGTGCGTCCCGCCGGCGAGTGGAACCGCTACACCCTCACGCTGAAGTCGCGAAGGCTCGAGGTCGTCTTCAACGGACGACGCACCATCGTGCTCGACCTTGACCGGTCGCCGATGAAGGACCGCCCCGCGGAAGGCCATGTCGGCTTCCAGGACGAGGCCAAGCGGGTCTGGTACCGCGGCGTCAGGATCCGCGAGCTTCCCTGACCTTGCGGAAGCGCGCGGCGGCGACCCAGGCCGCCACGGGCAGCGCCGCGCTGAGGACCAGCGCCAGGTTCTCGCTTTCCCTGGCCACCGCGCCGACCCAGGCGAAGGCGAAGCCGGTCGGCACGCAGCCCGCCGCCAGCGCGGCGAAGAACGTCCCGAATCTCATCCCGGCCAGTCCCGCCATGCAGGCGACCGCCTCCGGAAGGATCGGCATCCACCGCGAGACGAGCACCAGCCAGGCGCCTCCCCGTTCGAAGATCGTCTCCGTCCGGCGGAGCCCTTCCTCACCCGCGATCCTGCGCGCGGCGGGGCGTCCGGCGAGACGTGCGGCGCCGTAGGCCGTGACGCCGGCGAGCGTCGATCCTGCGGCGGCGATCATCCCGCCGACCAACGTGCCATAGGCCGCGCCCAGCGCCGACATGACCACCGTGGAGGGCACCGGCAGCGCGATGTCGGACACGAGCAGACCGACGCCGGCCGCCCAGGCCCAGTCGCCCTGCTGCATGATCCAGGCCGTGGCGCCCTCGAGCGAAAGCGCGGAGTCGAAGGCCTCGCCCCAGATCGCCCACGGGACGAGCGCGCCGGCCAAAATGAGGCCGATGATCGCCAGCAGCGTGACCGTGCCGCGGTCGACCTTCATCGCGACTTGGGTCCGAGGCCCTTCCAAGGCTCCTCCCCGCTCACGTCGACCGCGAACGGCCCGTCGCAGGCGCCCGGGGAGAGGATGGCGAGGATGACCGCGTCGTGCGCGGACTCATTGAACGTCGCATGCACCACGCCGGCGGGGATGTGGGCGCTGTCGCCCGGACCCAGTCGCCGCGATTCCTTCTCCACCCATTGCGTCACTTCGCCCTTCAGCACGTAGATGACCTCCTCCAGCTCCGGATGCGTGTGGAACCCGTGGCCTTCGTGCGGCGGCAGCGTCGCTTCGCAGACCTGCAGGTCCTTCGCCTCCGTCACGCCGGGGCGGCAGAGCCAGTAGTTGGTGCGGCCCTTGAACTCCTCGAGCAGGGCTTCCTTTTTGCTGACGAATCGCAGGGGAGGACGCATCGCCTGTGAATAAGTGGCCCGCCTGTCCGGGGCAAGCGCCGCCTCCTTCCGTTGACAGTGCATGCGGGTTCGGACGTGATGACTTCACCCCCATGAGAACCCTGCCCCTGCTGTTCCTCGTCGCCGTCGCCTCGCTCTGCTCCGCGCAGAACGCCCCCCAGAAGAAGGAGGCCGCGCCTTCCAAGAAGGCTCCGGCCGCCAAGCTGCCCGCGCAGCCTGCCGACGTCGCCGCACAGAAGTTCGAGGCGGAAGGCAAGGTGAACGCCAGCTTCGCGCGCCAGCATGCTGCGTTCGTCGAGATCGCTAAGAAGGGCGAGGCGCAGGTCGTCTTCCTCGGCGACTCCATCACCGCCGGCTGGGCCAGGCAGGCTGAGCTCTTCAACAAGGAGTACGGCGCCTACAAGGCCGCCAACTTCGGTATCGGCGGCGACCGCACCCAGCACGTCCTGTGGCGTGTCGAGAACGGCGAGTTCGAAGGCATCAAGCCCAAGGCCGTCGTGCTGATGATCGGCACCAACAACTCCGGCGTCGCCGACAACCCTCCCGAGCAGGTCGCGGCCGGCATCCGCAAGATCGTGCAGGCCATCCATGCCCGCTCCCCGGAGACCAAGGTCCTCCTCCTGGCCATCTTCCCGCGCGGTCCCGGTGAGGAGAACAATCCCGGACGCGCCAAGAACAAGGCCGTCAACGCCATCGTCGCCGGACTGCACGACGGCAAGAAGGTGCACTATCTCGACATCGGCCCCAAGTTCCTCGCCGCCGACGGCACGCTGAGCAAGGACATCATGCCCGACCTGTTGCACTTGAGCGCCAAGGGGTACCAGATCTGGGCCGACGCCATCCGCGACAAGCTCGCCGAGCTGGCCCGCTGAGGGCCGG
>CAZRPB010000021.1:0-24344 GCA_964601955.1 uncultured Klebsiella sp.
AGCCCGTGTTGGCGAGGCGGCCCGAGCCGTAGAGACGCTGCAGGTTGGCCAGGACCCGGTTGCTGCGGTCGGACGGCGCGAACGCGTGGTCGACCCAGTCCGCGCGGGGCTGGTGGATCTGCTCCTTGGAGATCTTGGGATTCTTGAACCCGAGGAGGTTCTCGGCGTCGGCGCCGAGGAGTTTCTGGATTTCGCTGTATTGGCTCATGTCAGGAAAGGCGTTGCAAAGGCATCAAATGGGTGGGCGGACGGCGGACCTTCAAGCCCGAATTCAAAAACCGTCGATTAAGCCCGATTTTCCGCCGTCCTGCTCAAATCTGCCAGTCATCGGCCGCGGCCGAGGCGGGACGCGGCAGTTCGGGGTGCGGAGCCGTCAGGACATGGAGCACCGCCTCGCCTCCGCCCGCCAGTTCCTTGGCCCGCCGCACCGCCTTGGCCAGGGCCGCCGTCGGATTGGAATCCTCCCAGGGGATCACGTTGGCGGCGCCGATCTGCTCCACGAGGCCCGCGTCGACGAAGACGGCCATCGTCTCCGGCTTCGCTTCGCAGAGGATGAGGTGCCGTCCGCCCTGCCGCAGCGTCTCGGCGAGGTCGCGGAGGAGCAGCACCCCGTTGGCGTCGAGGTGGAGCGCCTCCCGGAACTTGACCACCATGACCTTCAGGTTCGGGTCGGCGGAGGCGCGCCTCAGGTGGTCGTGGAAGGCCTGCGTCGCGCCGAAGTGCAGGCTGCCCTCCACGTGCAGGATGGAGATGCCCGTCGAGGCGCGGCCCGCGGGACGCTCGCGCAGCTCGCCCTGTTCGCCGAAGTCGTATTCCACCACCTCGGGCTTCGAGGTCCTTTTCAGGTAGAAGGCCACCGCGACCGCCGTCCCGAAGAAGATCGCCACGTCGAGCGGCGCCACGAGCGCCGTGACGAACGTCGTGAGGAACACCGTCCGGTCCTGCCGGCCTGACTGCAGGATGATCCGCACCACCGCCAGGTTAGCCAATTCCACCTCGGCGATGATGACCAGCGCCGCCAGGCTGGAGAGAGGCACCAGCCCGACCCACTTGCCGGCGAGCAGCGCGACGCCGAGCACCGCCGCGCCGCAGAAGACCGAGGCCAGGGCCGTCCGTGCGCCGCTGGCGACGTTGAGCGCCGAGCGTGTGATCGAGCCTGAGGCGGCCATGCCGCCCGTGAACGCGCAGGCCACGTTGGCCATGCCCAGCCCGTAGGTCTCCTGGTGCAGGTCTGACGCGCGTCCGGTGCGCAGCGCGGAGGCGCGCGCGTTGGCCGTGCCCTCGATGATGACGAGCACCGCCAGCGCCAGGGCGGGTGAGAACAGCGTCGAGAACGTGCGCAGCGAGAATTCCGGGCTGCGCAGCAGCGGGCCCTCCGCCGCCGCTCCGACGTAGCGCACCAGGTCGCCGTGCGAGCCCTGGTTGGCGGCGACGTTCTGGCCGAGGGCCGCGAACGCCGTGGCCAGCGTCACCGCGCCGAGGATGGCCTTGCCGGCGCCGTGCTTGCGCCGCAGGCCGAGGTAGGCCGCGGCCGTGAGGGCCGCCAGCCACATGTCCATGCTGAGCGCCATCTGACGTGCGGACTTCAGGGCGGCCCAGAGCACCTCGGGCAGCGTCTCATCGGTGAAGTCGCCCGGCAGTCCGAGGGCCGGGGGCAGCTGCATCGCGATGACGCGGAGCGCCGCCGCCGCGACGTAGGCCGAGATGACCGTGCGCGGCACGAAGTCCGCGAATCCGCCCAGCCTGAGCCATGAGGCCAGCAGCAGGAAGCCGCCCGTCATCAGCAGCAGCGTGGGCAGGGCGGCGGCGCGCATCTCGGGCGTGGCCGCGCCCATGGCCGCGAAGGAGCCCAGCAGCAGGGCGGCGGAGGCGTTGGTGGGGCCGGCCGAGAGATTGGCGGATCCGGAGAAGAGCGGGGCCACCAGCGCCGCGACGCCGCAGCCCGCGAGGCCGCACCAGACCGGCAGGCCGGCCTTCATCGCGAACGCCATCGACATCGGGAAGGCGAGCAGGGCCACGCTCAGGCCGGCCAGCAGGTCCGCCTTCAGCGATTCGCCGTCGCATCGCGGCAGCACCCTGAGGACCGGCAGGGCCGCGGGCCTCGGCATGCGCGCCGCGTCCCGCAGCAGCTGCAGGAGGTCGGCGAGGATTCCGGTGAGTCCCTTGAGCACGGCTTGTCGTAGCCCGTACCCCGCGGGCGCATCAACCGATTTCTGGTCAGTCCATGCTTTCCGGACTCAGCTGGGCCACGAGTGACTGCTGCAGCAGGCCGAAGCAGGCGTAGCAGGCGAGCGCGTGACGCTTCTCGGCCGGGAGCGACTCGTCGTCCAGGTCCTCCGAGGCTTCGAGCCGTGAGTCCGGAATGTCGTTGAAGACCAGCTCACGCAGCGCCAGCCGCACCGAGGAGATCGCCCGCAGGAAGCCGAGGGCCTGGGCTTCGTTGCGCAGCAGGATCACCGCCGGGTCCCCCTTGGCCGTGGCGAAAGCGGAGGCCAGCAGCCTGGCCTCCTCCGAGGCGTGGGCCTCGAGCGCCCCGGTCCAATAGCCCGTCACGTCCTCGTCGTCGGCGGGGATGTGCGCGCGCCGCACGGCGACGCGCGCCGCGGCGGGGGCGATCAGCCGCAGGAGATCGGAGAGGACCGTCCGGGCCTCCGCCGTCATGGTGAGCCTGATCTCAGGCATCCTGTTCGAGCCTGGCGTCGAGGTGCCACTGCTGGAGCTCGAGCGCGAGCATCTCGGCCCGCTCGCGGTCTCCGGTCCAGACCGTGGCCCGGCCCTCCTCGTGGATGAGGCGCATCAGGCGCTTGGCGGATTCGTGCGAGATGCGCAGCACGCTGACGAAGGCCACCACGACGTAGCCCATGAAGTTCACCGGGTCGTTGCGCACGATGACGTTCCAGCGCCGTTCCGCCTTGGCGGAGGTCTCCGTCCTAACCTCGGGCTTGATCTTCGGTCGGGCCATGCGCGGCTTGGGGCGTCTCGGAAGTTAGACGTTCCTTGAGCCGGCGCAAGCCGTCGATGAGTTCCCTGACCGCCTCGTCCGAGCCGGGGCCTTCCGGCTGCCGCTCCAGGCCTCCCGCGACTTTGGCGAGCGCGCCGCAGGCCATGAGTGACAGCATGCCCTTCACGCCGTGCGCCTCCCGGGACAGCGCCGGCCTGCCGGCTTCCTCCGCCGCGGACCTGAGCCGGCCGATCATGCCGTCGGCGTGCCGCAGGAAGGCGCGTCCCGCGGCCCTCAGGTCCTCGGCGGACTCCAGGTCGGCGGCGGCCATCGCGTCCGCGTATTCCTCCTCCGCGGAGAGCGGCCGGCCTTCGCCGAGTTCGGCGAGCTTCTCCAGCAGTTCGGCTCCGCGCACCGGCTTGGAGAGATGGGCGTCGAAGCCGGCCGCCTCGCAGCGGGCGCGGTCTGACTCCTGGGTCATGGCCGTCATCGCCAGGAGCCCGATGCGGCTGCGTCCGGAGGCGGCTTCCTCCTTACGGATGCTTTCGGCCGCGGCCAGGCCGTCCATCACCGGCATCTGGATGTCCAGCACGCCGACGTCGAACTCCGCCTTCCGCCAGGCCTCGACGGCCTGCGCGCCGTCGCCCACCGCGGTCACCCGGTGTCCGGCCTTGCGCAGCCGCGATTCCGCCACCTCGCGGTTGACCTCGTTGTCCTCGGCGAGGAGCACCCTGAGTCTGCGGGCGGGCCTGCGCGCCGGGACGGCTCCCTCCAGTTCCTCCGAAGGTGGCGCGCCGGCGAACTTGGCCCAGAGCCCGGTGAGTCCGAGCGGCTTGGAGAGCACGTCCCTTCCCGTCAGCCCGGCCTCGGGGGCGGCGAGGAAGGTCAGCTGTTCGCGAGGCAGGTCCGGCAGGTTGGGGTGAACGTCCTCGGGGATGTCGACCATGGCCAGGTCGAAGGGGCGGCCGGCGCGCGCCGCCTCCCGCCAGAGCTCGCACGCCTCGCCCGCGTCCTCCGCGGCGACGCAGGATGCGCCCCATCGTGCGAGCGAGTCGCAGAGCCAGCTCCTGACCTCGGGGCGGCCGCCCACCGCCATGATTCTGCGTCCCGAGAGGTCGGGCGCGGGACTCTCCGGGTGTTCCGTGTCGGGGTCCACCAGCATCGTCGCCGTGAAGACGCTGCCTTCGCCGGGGGAACTGGTCACCTTGACGAAGCCGTCCATCGCCTGGACCAGGCTGCGCACGATGGTCAGGCCGAGCCCTGTCCCGCCGAAGCGGCGCGTCGTGGAGGCGTCGGCCTGCGTGAAGGGCTCGAAGATGCTCTCGAGGCGGTCCGGGGGGATGCCGATGCCCGTGTCCTCGACCGTCAGCGTCGCCTGCAGGCGGTCGCCGCGCGGGGCGAAGGAAAGCCTCGCGGCGACGTGTCCTTTCGAGGTGAATTTAACCGCGTTCCCGATCAGGTTGGCGGCGACCCGCCGGAACTTGACCGCGTCGCCCAGGACTGCGCGCGGGCTGGCGGCGTCACACAGGGCGTGCACCGAGACGCCCTTGCGGCGGGCCTGGCGGTGGAACTGCGCGGCGACTTCTTCGAGGGCCCGCACCGGGTTGAACGGAGCGCGGTCGACGGTGACCCCGCCGTGGTCCAGCCGGGAGAAGTCCAGCACGTCCCGCACCGTGTCCTCCAGTTCCGTCACGCTGCGGAGGATCCTGCGGAACGTCTCGGCGGCCGGGCGGTCCGGCTCCGAGAGCGCGGCTTCGCAGAGGCCGTGGATGGCGTTGAGGGGGTTGCGGATCTCGTGCGTGACATTGGCCACGAACTGCCAGCGCGTCGCCGCGAACTCCTCCGCCCTCTCGAGGGCGATGCGCAGCCGGTTGTGCTCATCGACGGTCTCCGTGATGTTGACCGCGAAGGTCAGGAGTCCCGGAGGGAGTCCGGCGCCGCCCTTGGTCAGCTCATGGACCACCCGAACCAGCCTCGACCTGCCGTTGGCGGTCTCGAAGTGCGTCACCGCCTGCCGCACCCGGCGTCCTGTGCGTTTCACTTCCTCGTCGAACTTGGCGAACTCGGCGGCGGTGGCGGGCGAGAGGATGTCCGAGAGACGCAGGTCGGCGACGTTGCCTCGGTAGGGCAGGGCGAGGAACTCGTCGAGGCTGCGGCTGGTCTGGAGGATGCGGCCCTCCAGGTCGCGGAAGATGATGAAATCGGGCGAGTTCTCGATGAGCGTGCGGGCCAGGCTCATGCCGGAGCGGGGCGTGAGCAGGGGCTGACCGTCCACCTCCGCGTCATCGGCGAGCAGCACCCAGACCTGCTGCGCGTAGCGCGGGTCCGGCAGCAGGATGACCTTGGCGGCGCGCAAGGGCGCCTCGCCCTTGGCCGGACGCAGTTCCAGCAGCCCGCTCCAGGATGACCAGCGGGCCGCGGAGAAGAGCAGGGAGGACACCGGTCTCCCGTTGTCCATCTCCACGAAGATCTCGTCGATGCGCGTGCGCGGCTTCAGCGGCCGTCCGAGGGACTTTTCAAAAAGCGGGTTGGCGTGCAGGACCTTGCCGTCCCGGCTGCAGACCAGGAAGGGCCAGGGGAGCAGGTCCGGCAATGCGGAGAGATCCGGCATGACGGCAGGCTAGGGGGTCGCCGGCGGGAAGGCAGTAACAACCTCCTGAGCCATGGACCCCGTGGAGGCGTCCCGACTGGTGCTCAGGAAGGGACTTGAACCCTTACGCTTTATGGGCACTGGAACCTGAATCCAGCGTGTCTGCCATTCCACCACCTGAGCAAGCAGTCGGGAGGTTCAGCAAAAGGCGGGTTCTTTGCGTGTCAAGGAGCGAGGGGTCGCCCCAAGGTCTTCTGCATGTAGACGCAATCGAGCGTCCGCCCGAGCTTCCTTCCCACGCCCCGGAGTCTGCCGGCGCTTTCGAAGCCCTGCGCAGCATGCAGACGCAGGCTGGCCTCCTGGTCCCCCGAGATGCGTGCAACGATCACCCTGTGCCCCAGTTTGTCGGCCTCCTCGATGAGCTTCCCCAGGAGCAGCGTCCCCAGGCCTTTCCCATGGTGGCGGTGGTCGATGAAGACCGAGTCCTCGACCGTGCCGTCCCATCCCTGACGAGAGTTGTACACGGACAGGGAGGCCCAGCCCAGGACTTCGCCGCCCGCTTCCGCCACCAAGACGGGGTGGGCGGGGCTTCGGGATTCCAGCCATTTGCGCCTGCCATCGTCGGTTTCCTCGGTCAGATGCCAGGTGCAGGTGCTGGACCGGACATAGTGGTTGTAGATCCGGTTGATGGCCCCGGCGTCGGCACGCGTGGCTCGGCGGACGCTGATTTCCATGGGGGGATGCTTGGGGCTGCGGACGGGGGGCTCAAGCCAAGGAAATCCCGTTGACACCGCTGTTGGCGGCATCTTTGTTGGCCGACCTGCCGTGCGATACGGCCTTCCGCCATGAAAGTCTCCTCCTCCCTCAAGTCCCTCAAGAAGCGTCACCCGAACTGCCAGGTCGTGCGTCGCAAGGGCCGCATTTACGTGATCAACAAGACCCACCCGCGCTACAAGGCGCGCCAGGGCTGATTCCAAGCTGCTTACGCCATGAAGAAAGAAGGCCATCCTGATTACCATCCGGTCGTGTTCGTGGACGTCTCCACCGGGCGCGAGTTCCCGACCCGTTCGACCATGAAGTCCAAGGAGACCAAGTCGATCGGCGGGGTTGAGCATTTTGTGATCCGCCGCGAGGTGACCATGGACTCCCATCCCGCCTACACCGGGGAAAAGCGCTTCGTTGACTCCGCCGGTCGCGTCGAGAAGTTCAATTCGAAGTTCCGCCGCAAATAAGACGATTTGCCGGCATTCTCCCAAAACCCCGAATTCGGGGTTTTTTTATGTCCCACCCGGGATTAATTGAAATATTTCAATCATTTGAGGCACTTGGCGTATTTCTTTCAAA
Organism: uncultured Klebsiella sp.; assembly: GCA_964601955.1. Lineage (GTDB taxonomy): Bacteria > Verrucomicrobiota > Verrucomicrobiia > Opitutales > UBA953 > UBA953. The sequence continues at coordinate 6,876 of CAZRPB010000021.1, forward strand.
TAAAAAAGGGTAGTCCGACTGAACGGGCCCTCGAAGATACGTAGGCCCTTGCGCTTCAAATAATAGAACTATTCACACCTAATTGTGAATAGCCGTGGATAAAACAGGGGTCAGACTAGAAAATAGCATAAAGTGCTTGATTTCATTTCCGGGATGTAGCAATACTGACCCCGCTATGAAGCACATCCTCCCGATCCTCACCCTCACGACCCTCGCCGCCGCGGCTTCCGCCCAGGCTGCTTCCGGTCTGTCCTACAACAACCTGTCGCTCGTCTACACCGACGTCGATAACGCTGCCGGCTCCGATGGCTACTCCATCGCCGCTCAGGTCACCCTGGGAAGCAACGTCCTGATCCAGGCTGCCTCCAACATCGGTGGCGACACCCGCGACCGGGTCGACGGCAACAACGACGCCCTCTCCATCGGCTACATCTTCAAGGGTGTCGTCGCTGGCGTTGACGTGACCCCCTACGTCGGCACGGAAGACACCTACGGCGTCCTCCTCCGTCGCACCCTCTCCGAAGTCGTCGCCGGCCTCGAAGTCCGCGCCGCCTACGAGCAGGTTGAGAGCGAGGCCAACGCCTCCAACAGCGCCCTCCTCGTGGGTGTCGGCTACAGCTTCGCCAAGTCCTACACCGTCGATGTGAACTACATCAACGCTGAAGGCGGCCTCGCTGACAGCTGGCAGCTCGGTCTCCGCTACAACTTCTAATCCTCGGATTCGAAGTTGAACCAAAGGGCCCCGGAAACGGGGCCCTTTTTGTTTCATCTGGCCTCGAGGTGCACGGTGATCCGCATCTCGCGGTCACCCGAGCCCCAGTAGCTTCCGCTGACCGGGGTGGCGTCGCGATAGTCCCGGCCGACCGCTGCGGCGACATAGGCGTCCGTCACCGGCTTTCCGTTGGTCGGATCGAGTCCCAGCCATCCTTGGCCGGGCAGCCAGACCTCGCACCAGGCGTGGGAGGCGTGGCCTCCGATGATCTCACCCCGCCTCGCGTCGTACACATAGCCGCAGACGTATCGGGCCGGCAGCCCGACCGCACGGCAGAGGGCGAGCAGCAGATGGGCATAGTCCTGACAGACCCCCTTGCGATGGACGAAGAACTCCTCGGTGGTCGTGCCTATGTGGGTGGCGCCCGGAGCGTAAGTGCTGCCTGCGTGCACGGTCCGCATCAGTTCCATGGCCATCGTGTGGATGCCGCGAGACGACTGCTCGATGTCGATCGCCGCCCTCCAGATCTGCGGCGTGATCAGGACCGGCCCGTCCGGCAGGAGGTAGGGCTGGAAGGATTCCCTCAGGGATTCATCCCTCAGGAGGGCTTTGGCGGGGTCATCCGCCAGCAGGCCGGACGGACCGGGCAAGGTCTCGACCAGGCTGACCGCTTCGATGGTCAGGGCGGTGTGGGGTTCTTCGACCTCGAACCGGTGGACCGGATTGCGGTGCAGGTCATGATAGCGTTCCAGCCGTGTGGCCGGGACGACCCGGATGACGTGCATCAGAGGCTTCTGCCGGCGGTTCGTGAGCGGAGTCACCCTCAGTTCGTTCGTGTTGCCATGGACGGGCAGGGCGTACCGGTATTCGGTGCGATGCGTGACGCGTAGCTTCATGGGCGCGCTTCCGTGGGCTATTGCTGCTGCTGTTGCTGCTGTTCGCGATGCCACTGGGAGGCCTGGTCGCCCGAGCCCAGCCGGCCGAAGCGGCGGTCCACCTCCCCGGGCAGCAGCACGTAGGTCTCGAAGACCGCCTGTCCGGCCGCGTTGAGCTGGACCTGCAGCTCGTCGATGTAGTCGTGCAGCCCACGGGACATGACTTCGGCGGGGCCGGAGAAGCTCAGCCGGGCGAGCAGGGCCCCGGTGATCTTTTCGCAGGCGTTGGAGTAGCGTCCCGTCGCCGTGCCGGATATGTCGTGCAGGACCTGGTCGGCCCGTCGCAGGCAGTGGCGCACCGAGCGGGGAAATTCATTCGAGAACACCAGCAGGTCCACGACGTTGGCCACGGCGATCTCACCGCCGTAAAGACGTCGGTAGCTGGCATGGGCGGAGCAGGCGCGGAGGATCGCCCCCCAGCGCAACGAGGCCCGGGCGTCATCCGGGTCATCGCCGAAACGGATGTCCAGGAATCGGCTCGTCATGTCGGCCCGCTCGAGCAGTCTTCCCAGCCGGAGAAAGTTCCAGCCTTCGTCGCGGGCCAGAGTGGCCTCGGTGATGCCGTCGAACATCATGGATGAGCCGATGACGCGTTCGTAGAAGGCGTGCGGGGACCGGGCGAGCAGGTCGATCCCCTCCTGGGACCCTACGAGCATGTGGAGGGCGTTGAGTTCCGACCACATCTCATCCGAGATCTTGTCGCGCACCGAGCGGGCGTTCTCCCGTGCCTGCCGGACGCAGGAAAGGATGGAGTCAGGATTGCGCGGGTCGAGGGTCAGGAAGCGCGCGGCGTCGCCCCTGCCCGGCGAAGGATGCAGGGCGCGGAAGGATGACTCCATCGCGGTCGCGCGCAGGACGGGCGTCCAGTACTCCTCCTGGGCGGGTCCGCTGCCCAGCGTCTCATCATCGAGGAGCATCTCCTCGCTGACGCGGACGAGACGGGCGAGGTTCTCCGCGCGTTCGATCTGCCTGGACATCCAATACTGGTGGTCCGCGACGCGCGAGAGCAGGGTGGGGGGCGCGTTCATGCGGCGAGCACCCAGGTGTCCTTGCTGCCGCCGCCTTGGGAAGAGTTCACGACCAGTGAGCCCTTGCGCAGGGCGACGCGGGTGAGGCCGCCCGGCATGACCTTGACGCTGTCCCCCCAGAGCACGAAGGGCCGCAGGTCAACGTGGCGTCCCTCCAGTCCGCCGTCCACCAAGGTGGGGTGCTGGGAGAAGCGCACGACCGGCTGCGCGATGTACCCTCTGGGGTTGGCGATGATCCGGGCGCGGAACTCCTCGATCTGCGCCTTGGTGGCCGCGGGCCCGATGAGCATCCCGTAGCCGCCGCTCTCATCGGCCGCCTTGACGACGAGTTCCGGCAGCCGGTCCAGGATGAACTTCCGGTCATCGTCCCTCCAGGCCAGGTACGTGGGCACCTGGTCGAGCAGCGGCTCCTGACAGAGGTAATACCGGATCATGTCCGGCACGTAGGCGTAGGTCACCTTGTCGTCGGCCACGCCCGTGCCGATCGCGTTCGCCAGCGCCACGTTGCCCCGCCTGACCGCGTCCACCAGCCCCGGCACGCCCAGCACCGAGTCCTTGCGGAACACCTGGGGGTCCAGGAAATCGTCGTCGATGCGGCGGTAGATGACGTCGACCTGACGCAGGCCGCGCGTCGTGCGCATGTAGACGAATCCGTCCAGCGCGATCAGGTCGCGCCCTTCCACGATCTCGATGCTCATCTGCCGGGCCAGGAAGGAGTGCTCGAAGTAGGCGCTGTTATGCACGCCGGGAGTCAGCAGCACCACGTTGGGGTCCGGGTTGCCTCGCGGCGCCACGTTGCGCAGGGTCGCCAGCAGGTCCGCCGGGTACGTGTCGACCGGCCGCACGGCCCCCGCCCCGAACAGCCCCGGGAAGACGCGCTTCATCGCCGAGCGGTTCTCCAGCACGTAGGAGACGCCGGACGGGCAGCGTCCGTTGTCCTCCAGCACCAGGTACCTCCCGTCCCGGTCACGGATGAGGTCGGTGCCGCAGACGTGCACGTAGGCGTCCTTGGGCACCGAGGCGCCCACGAACTCAGGCCTGAAATGCCGGGCTCCGAGGATGACCTCCTTGGGGATGATGCCGTCCTTGATGATCTTCTGGGCGTGATAGACGTCGTAGAGGAAAAGGTTGAGCGCGGTGATGCGTTGGATGAGCCCCGCCTCGATGCGTTCCCATTCCGCGGCCGGAATCACCCTCGGGAAGGGGTCGAACGGAAAGACGCGTTCCGTCCCCCTCTCATCCCCGTAGACCGTGAAGGTCACGCCTTGCTTCATGAACAGCAGTTCCAGACTCCGCAGTTTCTGCCCCAGCTCCTCCTGGTTGAGTCCGCGCAGCCTTTCGGCCAGGCCACGGTAATAGGGACGGACCGCCCCTTGCGAATCCACCAACTCGTCAAAGAGGTCGGCTGGGCGGTAATCATCGAGGAGCATGCCCTTTTTCAAGCAGGGCGCCTGCCATGCCTTCGGATGCCGTCGCCGTGTCTGAAAACGGCCTCGGGCGAGGCTGAACTTGGTCAGGGTCCGACGGAAACGCTCACAGGCCCCTGCGGTCGGCCGGCCCGTCTTCGCGGAAGCCTTTGGAGCGGAAGAACTCCCTGAGCACTTCGGACCTGGCTTCGGCCATGCGGTTGCGCTGCACGTCCTCCGGGGACAGCATCTTCTGGCGTTCGGTCATCACGCGGCGCAGCCGCATGAGGGCCGACTGTTGCAGTTGTCGGACCCGTTCGCGGGTGAGCTTGAAGGCGGCACCCACCTCCTCGAGCGTGAGGGGGCTCTCGCCGTCCAGGCCGAAGCGCCGGACGAGCACCTCCCGTTCGCGCGCATCCAGGTGGGAGAGCAGGTCCTGCAGCTCGCCGAAGTCCGACTTTCCGCGTAGACTCTCGAAGGGCGTGCGTTCGCTCTCGTCCTTCACCAGGTCGCCGAGGGTGGCGTCGCCTTCCTCGCCCACGGGCTGGTCCAGCGAGGCCGCGCGGTTGGCCACCGCCTTCATGTGGACGACCTTGGAGAGCGGTATCTGCATCGCCTCCGCGATCTCCTCGTTGTGCGGCTCCCGGCCGATTTCGGCGGCCAGCTGGGCGGTCACGCGGCGCATCTGTGAGATGCGGTCCACCATGTGCACCGGCAGGCGGATCGTCTTTCCGCTGGTGGCCAGCGCGCGCTTGATCGCCTGCTTGATCCACCAGGCCGCGTAGGTGCTGAGCTTGCCGCCCTTGTCGGGATCGAAGCGTTCGACGGCCTTGATCAGTCCGAAGTTCCCCTCGCTGATCAGGTCCATCAGGGGCAGCCCGAAGCCGTCATAGTCCTTGGCGATGCGCACGACCAGCCGGAGGTTGGACTGGATCATCCGCTGGCGGGCCGCCTCGTCGCCCTTGAGCACCTTGCGCGCGAGGGCGGTCTCCTCCTCGAGGGTGAGGAGGGGAGTCTTGCCGATCTGGTCCAGGTAGGTCCGCAGCGGGGAGCGCTCCTCGGGATGCAGCTGGTCGAAGGGCAGGCCGGGCTCCGTGACGTCCTCCTCGGGGGCGGCGGGCGTCGGTGCGGCAGGCGCCGGAAGCGGCGGCCTATCCTTGGCCTTCCTGACGGGTCGCTTGGCCAAGTTCAGGCCCTGAGTTTGGAGGCGAGGCCCAGGGCGCGGAGCACGCCCTTGGACTTGTTGACCGTCTCCTCGTATTCGGAGGCGGGTACGGAGTCGGCGACGATGCCGGCGCCGGCCTGTACGCTGGCCACTCCGTCCCTGAGGGAGGCGGTGCGGATGACGATGCAGGAGTCGTGTCCGCCGTCGAATCCGAAGTAACCCACGGCGCCCCCGTAGGCGCCGCGGCGTTCGCGTTCGAGCTCGGAGATGACCTGCATCGCGCGCACCTTGGGCGCGCCGGAAAGGGTGCCGGCCGGGAAGGTCGCCCGGAAGAGGTCGAAGGCGTCCCGTCCTTCGGCCAGCTCCCCTTCGACCTGGGAGACGATGTGCATCACGTGCGAGTAGCGTTCAACCACGGCGTAGTCCGGCACCGTGACCGATCCCGGCACGCAGACGCGCCCGAGGTCGTTGCGGGCCAGGTCGACCAGCATGAGGTGCTCCGAACGCTCCTTGGGGTCGGCGAGGAGCTCGGCCTCCAGCCGTCGGTCCGCCGCCTCATCGGCTCCCCGCGGACGGGTGCCGGCGATGGGGCGGATCTCGCAGCGACGTCCGGTCAGGCGCACGTTCACTTCGGGAGAGGCGCCCACCATGTCGAAGCCGCCGCCCGTCTCGAGGGCGAACATGTAGGGGGATGGGTTGACGTGGCGAAGCACGCGGTAGAGGTCCAGCGGATCGCCCTTGAAGGGCACGTCCGTGCGGCGCGACAGCACGACTTGGACGCAGTCGCCCGCCCGAACGTATTCCTGGGTCCGGCGCACGGCGGCCTCGAAGGCCGGCTGGTCGACGTTCCCCTTGCCCTCCGCGAAGCCGGCGACGGCCGGGAGCTCGGCGGCCGGCGCGGCCCTCGGGCCGGTCACGACCGCTCGCAGGGCTTCCAGTTCCTTGCAGGCGGACTGCCAGGCCTCGTCGGCCTTGTCGGGCGAGTTGATGCGAGCGTTGACGATCAGACGGAGCGTCTGGCGGGCGTTGTCGAAGGCCACGACCCGGTCGACCAGCATGAAATGCAGCAACGGGCTTCGCGTCGGATCCACGGCGGCCTTGGGCACCGTGGGCTCGATGCGATGCACGTATTCGTAGCCGACCATGCCCACCATGCCGCCCACGAAGGGAGGCAGGCCGGGCACCTTGGCCGTGCGCAGTCCGGTGAGCTGGGCCTTGACCAGGGAGAGGGGGTCCTGCGGCGTCGGTACGGTCTCCGACTTGCCTCCCCGTCGGGCGATCTCCGTACGATCCTCCCAGACGGTCAGCGTCATGGCCGGGGCGGCTCCGCAGAAGCTGTAGCGCCCGATGTTCTCACCGCCCGTGACGGACTCGAAGAGGAAGGAGGGGCCCAGCGACCTCAGACGGGCGTAAACCGAGACAGGCGTCTCGAGGTCGGCCATCAGGTCGAGGCAGACCGGCACCAGGTCCGAGGTGCGGGCCAGGCGGCGGAAAGTCTCTAGGTCGGGAGTCAGGCTCACTCGCGTCCAGAGTAGTACGCTCCGCCGACGGTTTGGAACCCTAAACGCCGCCCGCGGGGGGCGAATCAGACCTTGGCCTGCCAGCGTCCCCAGAGCGAGAGCGGAAGCAGCCGCCCTCCCGATTCCTGACGCAGCGCGAGTTCGCCGATGTCGATGCCCCCGCCGAGGCCGCGTGTCATGTCCTCCAGCAGATTGCGGCAGAGGATGGAGGATGCGTCGATGGTGTAGACGGTGAGGATGACGAACCTGGCCTCGGGGGAGAGCAGTTCGCGGCAGGCGCGCAAAAGCGGAGCCAGGTCGCGCTCCACTTTCCAGAATTCTCCGCCGGGACCGCGGCCGAAGGCCGGCGGATCGAGGAGCACCGCTTCATACCTGTTGCCGCGTTTCACCTCCCGGCGCACGAACGTCGGCGCGTCCTCGATGATCCAGCGGATGGGCGCATCGGCCATGCCGGACAGCTCCTGGTTGCGTCGGCCCCAGGCCACGGCCGGCTTGGAGGCGTCCACATGCGTGACGGCCCATCCGGCCTTGGCCGCGACCAGCGACGCGGCTCCGGTGTAACCGAAGAGGTTCAGGAGCCGCGGGCGCTGGCCCTGGGACGGACGCTGGCGTGAGAGCCAGTCCCAGTGGGGCGACTGTTCAGCGAAGACTCCGAACTGCTTCGAGTTGTCCATGAACCTCAGGGTCAGCCTGAGGTCGCCGTAACGCGTCTCCCACTCCTTGGGGCAGGCGCCCTTGAGCCGCCAGCGGCCTTCCCGTCCGCCTTCCTCATGCTCGGCGACCGCGCGCTGCCACTCCGCTGCGGGCAGCGAACGGCTCCACCACGCCTTGGGCTCGCTGCGGACCAGGCGAACGCCGCCCACCTCCTCGAGCTTCGCTCCGTCGCCGGAGTCCAGCAGGCGATGTCCCTGCCAGTCGCTGACCATGACGCTTATTTCCACGCAGGCATCGTGGGAGGAGCCCGGCCCGGAGGGAAGCCCGCTTTTGCTCGCCAAGTCAGCGGACGCGTCTCCAATCGTCACGCATGTCGCGTCAGCTCGCCAGCGCCCGATGGGAAGGTCCGAGCGTCGGCATCGTGGCGCTCGCCTCCGACTGGCCGACGGGCATCCGACCTCCCCTGTCGCTCAGTCCGCCCGCCCGCCTGGTCTCCTTGGAGCCGGCCCATCCGGCGGCCTGGGCGCTGCGTTCCGGCCACTGGATCTCCGGCGGCACGGTCCATTTCTTCCTGTGGCGCGCGCTCTGTCCCGACGCCGTCTCCCCCGTCGTGGCGGGAGACTTCAATGACTGGGCGCAGGGTGACGACGCGCGTTGGACGATGAGCCCCGTGTGCTTCGAGGGCAGCGACGGCTTCCAGCTCGACGTGCCCCTCGGCGAGGCGCTGCGCGGCGAGTCCTGCGCGTTCAAGTTCAGGTTGCCCGACGGCAGGTGGGTCGAGCCGCCGCATGACGCGGACAACGTCGTCCGTGACGTCTTCGGCAACCGGAACCTCGCGCTGAACCGCCGCCGCACCGATCGTCACGTGTTCCGATTCAGGGCGGCTGACCTCGATCCCTCCGCCGCGCCCGCGCGCGTCGTCTTCGAGACGCCCGAACTGCTCGAGCTGGCCGACGTGGTCGCGCCGGATCCGCTCGACGTGCTCGAGCCCCCGGGGCCTTTCGGCGCCTTCGCTGCTCAAGGTCGGACGGTCTTCAGGGTCTTCGCTCCCCGCGCCAGGTCCGTCTCGGTGGCCAGCACCGGCTCTGCCTTCGGACGTCCCATCGTCCGCCCCCTCCACCTCGACCTGAAGCCGGAGGGCAGGGGCGCCTGGGTCGGCGAAGTCGCTCGCGACCTGACCGGGGCCGATTACACGCTCAGCGTCGACGGCAGGACCACCTTCGACCCCTGGGCCCGGCGGCTTGCTTCGGCCGGTGACGGACGTCTCGGCGTCGTCAGCGGCCCCGAGGACCTTGAAGATGCGCACGACGGCTTCGTCCCGCCCGCACCGGAGGACCTGGTCCTGCTCGAGGTGCACGTGCGCGATCTGCTCGGCCTGGCCGGCGCGGACCCCTCGGCGGGGTTCGCGGAGCTCGCGGACTGGATCCGGGATGACGGCGCCTATCTCCGCTCGCTCGGCGTCAACGCACTCGAGCTGCTGCCTTGTACCGATTATGAACGGGGTGAGAAGCATGAATACCATTGGGGCTACATGCCCGTGACCGCCTTCGCTCCCGCGACCGCCTATGCGCCGCAGGGAGCTTCGGATGCGACCGCCGCAGACGCCTTCCGACGGCTCGTGCGGGAGTGCCACCGGGCCGGCCTGGCGGTGATCATGGACCTCGTCCTCAACCACTTCGGTTCGCCGAACGCCCTCGCCGAGCTCGACCGCGACTACTATTTCAGGACCGACCCCGCCGGCCGTCTGACCAACTGGAGCGGGTGCGGCAACGACGTGCGCGCGGAGGCTCCGCTCTTCAGGAGGCTCGCGCTCGCGTCGATCGAACACTGGACGGGGCCGCTCGGCTGCGACGGCGTGCGGCTCGACCTCGCCGAGCTGCTGGGCGTGCCCCTGCTTCGTGAGATCGAGGAGGTCATGCGGCTGCGCCGGCCCGGCAAGATCCTCATCGCCGAGCCCTGGAGCTTCCGCGGTCACGTCGCCCGCGAGCTCGACGGCTCCAGCTGGACCAGCTGGGACGACGGGTACCGCGAATTCCTGCCGGCCTACGTGCGCGGCCACGCCAGGGCCTCCGACCTGCTGCACCACGTGGCCGGCTGCGGCATCCGTCCGTCCGCCCGGCTGCGTTACGCGCAATCCCATGACGACATGGCCTGGATCGATCGGATCACCGTCCGCCCCGGCGCCGACGGCGGTGAACCGTCGCCCGAGGACGTGCTGCGCACCCGCATGATGCACGCCGTGCTGCTCTGCTCCGCGGGCGTGCCGATGCTGGCCTCGGGCCAGGACTTCCTTCACAGCAAGCGCGGCGTCTCCAACACCTGGCGTCATCCTGAGCACAACCGCATGCGTCCGGAGAGGCTGGAGCGCTTCCGTTCGGAACATGCGTTCGTCGCCCGCCTGATCCGCTTCAGGCTGTCATCGGCCGGCCGCGCCCTCCGCCCGCGTCAGGTCGTCAGTCCCGGCTGGATGCGCGTCACCCATCAGCCCGACGGGGAGGCGTTCGTCGCCGAGATCAATGCCGACCGGTCCCTCGGCGCGGCCCGCGTGCTGCTGGCCTGCAATCCCCATGGACAGCCGGTCGCCCTGGACCTGCCTCATGACGGCCCCTGGGAGCCCGTGGTCCTTTCGCCACGGCCCGACTGTCCGCACGCCCCCGGACCCCTGCCTCGGACCGGGGAGGGCAGGGTGTTCCTGCCGCCTCTGGCCTGCGGCGTGTGGTCCTGTCCGGCCTGACCGCATTCTCGCTTGCCAACGCGGGACGCCCGAACCTTTTTCAACGCCTCCACCGGACGTTCCGGGAGCCTTTCCAGCACCATACCATGGCCACCAAAGTAGCAATCAACGGATTCGGCCGCATCGGCCGTCTCGTCTTCCGCGCCCTCGTCGAGCAGGGACACCTCGGCAAGACCTTCGACGTCGTCGCCGTCGGCGACATCGTCCCCGCGGACAACCTCGCCTACCTCCTCAAGTACGACTCCACCCAGGGCCGCTTCAACGGCACCGTCTCCTCGAAGCATTCCGCCGAGGCTCTCGCCAAGGCCCAGGCCGCGGGCAAGAAGCCCGAGGACGTCGACCAGGACGTCCTCGTCGTGAACGGCAAGGAGATCCTCGTCGTCTCCGCCAAGACCCCGGCTGAGCTGCCCTGGGGCAAGCTCGGCGTGCAGGTCGTCATCGAATCCACCGGCCTCTTCACTGAGGCCGCCAAGGCCAAGGGTCACCTCGACGCCGGCGCCAAGAAGGTCATCATCTCCGCCCCGGCCAAGGAGGAGGACATCACCGTCGTCATCGGCGTGAACGACGACAAGTACGACGCCGCCAAGCACAACATCATCTCCAACGCCTCCTGCACCACCAACTGCCTCGCGCCCCTGGTGCACGTCCTCATCAAGGAGGGCTTCGGCGTCGCCGAAGGCCTGATGACGACCGTCCACGCCTACACCGCCACCCAGAAGACCGTCGACGGTCCCTCCCGCAAGGACTGGAAGGGCGGCCGCACCGCGGCCCAGAACATCATCCCGTCTTCCACCGGCGCCGCCAAGGCCGTGGCACTCGTGCTGCCCGAGGTGAAGGGCAAGCTCACCGGCATGGCCTTCCGCGTGCCCACCCCGACCGTCTCGGTCGTCGACCTGACCGTCAAGACGGTCAAGGACACCTCCCTGGCGGAGATCAAGGCCGCCCTCAAGCGCGCCTCCGAGACCTACATGAAGGGCATCCTGGCCTACACCGACGAGGAGGTCGTCTCTTCCGACTTCATCCACGACAAGAGCTCCTCGATCTTCGACGCCGGCTCGTCCATCGAGCTGAACAAGAACTTCTTCAAGCTCGTCAGCTGGTACGACAACGAGTGGGGCTACTCGAACCGCGTGGTCGAGCTGCTCAGCAAGGTGTCGGCCAAGCTCTGAGTCCGGACCGGAGGTCCTGAAGCGCAGGCGGCCCGGTCGGGCCGCCTGCCTCTTTTGCGGCGGCCGTGACGATTCCTCGCTCCGGCCCCGTTTGTTCTTCCCACCCCGCGGGCAAGGGCTTTCTCTGCACCCCTTCCCATCGCCATGCCCGTACCCACCCTCCGAGAGCTCGGTTCCGTCAAGGGCCAGCGCGCCCTGGTCCGCGTCGATTTCAACGTCCCGCAGGACAAGAAGACCGGCGTCATCACGAACACCCAGCGCATCGCCGCCGCGCTCCCGACGATCAATTTCCTCCTGGAGGGCGGCGCCTCGCTCGTGCTGATGTCGCACCTCGGACGTCCGGACGGCAAGGCGGTCGAGAAGTTCTCGCTCCGCCCCGTCGCCGCCGAGCTGGAGAAGCTCCTGGGGCGGCCGGTCAAGTTCGTCCCCGCCTGCGTCGGTCCTGAGGCCGAGGCCGCGGCCCAGGCCCTCCGGCCCGGCGAAGTGCTCCTGCTCGAGAACCTCCGCTTCCACATCGAGGAGGAGGGCAAGGTGAAGCTCGAGGACGGCACCAGCCAGAAGGCGGACCCCGCGAAAGTGGCTGAATTCAGGGCCTCCCTCTCGCGTCTGGGCGACGTCTACGTCAACGACGCCTTCGGCACCGCGCATCGCGCCCACTCCTCGATGGTGGGCGTGAGTCTGGCCCGCAAGGCGGCCGGGTTCCTGCTTGAGGCCGAGCTGAAGGCCTTTGACGCCGTGCTCAACCATCCGAAGCGGCCGCTGCTGGCCATCCTGGGAGGCGCCAAGATCGCCGACAAGATCCCCCTCATCCGCAACCTCATCGAGAAGGCCGACGAGATCATCATCGGCGGCGGCATGGCGTACACCTTCCGCAAGGTCTGCGACGGCATGGAGATCGGCAACTCGCTCTTCGACGCCGAAGGCGCGAAGATCGTCCAGGAACTGCTCGACAAGGCCAAGGCCCGCGGGGTCAAGGTGACCCTGCCGGTCGACTTCACCTGCGGCGACAAGTTCTCGCCCGACGCGAACACCCGTCCCGCCACCATGCAGTCCGGCATCCCCGCCGGCTGGGAGGGCATGGACTGCGGCCCTGAGTCGGTCAGGCTCTACGAGGCCGCCATCGCCCGGGCCGGCACCGTGGTCTGGAACGGCCCCTGCGGCGTCTTCGAGTTCGAGAAGTTCGCCGTCGGCTCCAAGGCCATGGCGGCCGCCGTCGCCCAGGCGACCGCGCGCGGCGCGATCACCATCGTCGGCGGAGGCGACACCGCCACCGCCGCCAAGAAGTTCGGCGTCGACGGCAAGGTGACCCACTGCTCGACCGGAGGCGGCGCCTCGCTCGAGTACCTCGAGGGCAAGGTCCTCCCGGGCGTCGCGGCCCTCACCGCCTGAATTCCCAGCACCACCATGTCAAACCGCACCCCCCTCATCGCCGGCAACTGGAAGATGAACAAGACGCCCGCCGAGGGCGTCGAGCTCGCCAAGGCCCTCGTCGCGCAGGTCGGCACGGAATCCGCCGTGCAGATCGTCCTGTGCCCCCCTTTCACCGCGCTCGACGCGGTCGGACGCGCCATCGAGGGCACCCATCTCGCGCTCGGCGCGCAGAACATGCATGACAAGGCCTCGGGCGCCTTCACCGGCGAAGTGTCCGCAACCATGCTCCGCGGTCTCCACGTCGGCCACGTCATCCTCGGCCACAGCGAGCGCCGCAGCATCTTCGGCGAGGACGACGCGTTCATCAATCGCAAGGTCCTGGCCGCCCTCGAGGCCTCGCTGAAGCCCATCCTCTGCGTCGGCGAGCTGCTCTCGGAACGCGAGGCCGGCCGCACCAATGAGGTCGTCCGCGTGCAGGTGGAGAAGGGCCTCGCCGGCGTCGCCGCAGGCAAGGCCGAACAGGTCATCATCGCCTACGAGCCCGTCTGGGCGATCGGCACGGGCAAGACCGCCACGCCGGCCATGGCGCAGGAGGTCCATGCCTACATCCGCAGCCTGCTGGCCGCGCAGTTCGGCCCTGAGATCGCGGCCCGGATCCGCATCCTGTACGGCGGTTCCATGAAGCCCGACAACGCGGACGCCCTCCTCGCCGAGCACGACATCGACGGCGGTCTCATCGGCGGAGCCGCCTTGGAGGCCAAGAGCTTCGTCGACCTCGTTCGCAGCGCTTCAAAATCCCTTTCGGCCTGAAGCGATTCAGGAAGGGAAGGGGATTAGGCCCATGAGAGTAAATCTCTCATGGGCCTAATACTTCCGACATCCGAGGTCTGGGGATAGACGGAGCCATGGCATTGGATTCTCTATTTTTAATCATTCTAAATACATAAAATACTGATATTCAATGTTTTATGATTTAATATGCGTGCACTTGGGTTGAGTTGGCTCCAATCGGCGTCCGGGATGCCCGAGAAAACGGGCTAAAACCCTCCAAATTTGGGTTGCGAAGGGGTGCAGGGATGCGTGCCTCTGTGAGCAAACTCCATGAGCAAGAACGTCGTGTCCTCTCCGACCAGCCGCCCAGGCTCCGGCCTCTTGTCCGCCCCCTTCAACCGCTGATTCCGCAAGTCACCGCGATGCGCAAGCTCATCGAATACTTCAACCGTCCCGCTCCCCGGGGCAACTTCTTCGCCCGGGCGGTCAATGCGGCGCCCCTGCAGATCGGGGTCTGCCTCCTCCTCACGGCCGTGGCGTTGGTCGCCGCCGTCAACGAGTACGCCACCAACAAGTATCTGAACGTCGGATACACGCCCGACCAGCCCGTCGCCTTCGACCACTCCTTCCACGCGGGTCCCGGTTCCGCCCTCGGGCTGGACTGCCGTTACTGCCATAACTTCGTCGACAAGTCGGGCCACTCCAACGTGCCCAGCACCAACACCTGCTGGAACTGCCACAGCCAGGTCAAAACCGACAGCCCCGCGCTCGCCCTGGTCAAGAGGAGCGTCGAGACCGGCGAGGCCATCCGCTGGGTCAAGGTCCACAAGGTGCCCGACTACGTCTACTTCAACCACGCCGTGCACGTGAACCGCGGCGTGAGCTGCGTCGAGTGCCACGGCCGCGTCGACCAGCAGGTCGTGGTGGGTCAGCAGAAATCCCTCAACATGTCCTTCTGCCTGGACTGCCACCGCAACCCCGAGCAGGCGTTGCGTCCCGTCGACAAGGTCACCGACCTCGCCTGGAAGGCCGAGTCTCCCGCCAAGCAGGCCGAGCAGGGCACGAAGTTCGTGCACGACTGGAAGGTGAACCCGCCTCAGAGCTGCTCCGGCTGCCACCGCTGATCCGTCTCCCACACAACCTTCGATGAGCAAGAAAGTCTTTCAGCATCCCGCCCCGCGCGAAGGCGCCGTCCAGCCGTGGCGCAGCCTCGAGGAGCGCAACAAGAGCCCCGAGTTCCTGACCCGCGCCGAGCGCGAGTTCGTCGACGGCGCCTCCGCCGCGCCCTCGCCCGTCGAGCGTCGCGAGTTCCTCACGCTGATGGGCGCCTCGTTCGGCCTTGCCGGACTCGGTCTGGCCGGCTGCCGCGAGCCGCGCCACCACACGCTGCCCTACGCCAAGCAGCCTGAGAACACGATCCCGGGCATCCCCACCTACTACGCCAGCTCCTTCCCCGGCGAGTTCGCCAGCCAGCCGCTTATCGTCGAGACGCACCAGCACCGTCCCACCAAGGTGGAGGGCAATCCCAGCCACGCCGGCTCCGGCCGCGCCTCCTCCAAGTTCGCCCAGGCCAGCGTGCTCGACCTCTACGATCCTGACCGCGCCAAGGGCTCCTACGGCCGCGACGGCGCGCTGCTCGCTCCCTCCGCCGTCCGTGAAGCGCTTCGCGCGCTCGCCGCCGAAGCGAAGTCCGACGCCGGCGAAGGCCTTGCCTTCCTGGCGCGTCCCTCCTCCTCCCCGACCCGCCGTCGCCTGGTCAAGGCCGTCCGCACCGCGCTCCCGAAGGCCCGTTGGGTCGAATATTCTCCCGTCGCGCAGGATCGCGCCGAGGCCGCCCTCGGCGCGCGCGCCCTGCCCGATTACGCCAAGGCCCGGCGCATCCTTTCCATCGACAGCGACTTCCTCGGTTCCGGCGACGCCTCGCTCGAGGCGACCCGCGCCTACTCCGAGGGTCGTCGGGCCGACACGGTCTCCCAGGCGGAATCCATGACCCGCCTCTACGTCGCGGAGTCGCTCTTCACCCTCACCGGCGCCGCGGCGGACCATCGTCTCCGCGCGCCCTCCTCGCACATGTCCGCCCTGGCCGCCGCTTTCGCCAAGGAAGTGCTGAGCCTGACCGGAGGACCCGCCGCCGCGATCCGCGTCAGCGGCCTGCAGGTCGACACCCATTGGATCCGCGAATGCGTCCGCGACCTCGTGGACAACCGTGGCCGGGCGCTCATCGTGGCCGGCGACCATCTCTCGCCTGAGGCCCATCGTGCCGTGGCCGCGGCCAACGCCGCGCTCGCCGCACCCGTGCGCTATGTCGACGCGCCCGACCGCGTCGCCAACGCCTCCCTCGCCGACCTCGTGGCCCGCCCCGCGCGCACCCTCGTGATCCTCGGCGGCAACCCCGCCTACGACGCGCCCTCCGACGTGCGTTTCGCCGCCGCCGTCAAGGCCGCCGCCAACGTCGTCCGACTGGGCTATCATGGCGCCGAGTTCGACGAGACCTCCGCCCTCGCCCGCGAGGCCAAGGGCCTCGTCCTCGCCGCCTCGCACTACCTCGAGTCCTGGTCCGACGGCCGCGCCGTCGACGGCACCGTCGTGCCCGTCCAGCCGATGATCGAGCCGCTCTTCCCCTCGTTCACCGAGCTCGACGTCATCGCTCCCTTCGCCGGATCCGACAAGGACGCCGCCGCGCTCGTCCGCGAGACCTTCGGCCAGCTCTCCAAGGACGCCTCCGACGCCGCCTACGCCGCCTGGCTCGCCGAGGGCGTGCTCCGCGGCACCGCCTTCAACTCCGTCCAGCCGCAGCTCGCCGCGGCTGGCGGCGATTTCTCGGCGCCCGCCGTCTCGTTGGACGCCCTCGAGGCGCGCATCGTGCCCAGCGCGCACGCCGGCGACGGACTCTTCGCCAACAACGGCTGGCTCGCCGAGGCCCCCGACCCCCTGTCGCGCACCGCCTGGGAGAACGTCATCCTCGTCAGCCCCAGGCTCGCCAAGAAGCTCTCCATCGAGCCCGAGGCCAGCAAGATCAACGAACTCGGCGCGTTGAACCGCAACATCAACGCCGTCGAGGACGGCAAGCTGATGTGCCGCGTGGCGCGGCTTACCGTCGGAGGCGTCTCCGTCACCGGCCCCCTCTTCATCATGCCCGGCCTGGCTGACGGAACCGTCGGCCTGCAGCTCGGCTTCGGCCGCCGGACCGCGGGCCGCGTGGCCACCCGCGTCGACGCCCGCCTCCGCGGCGAGGTGCTCGGCAACGGATTCAGCGCCTATCCTTTCGTCACCGCCGCCTCCCCCGACTTCCGCAACGGCGTCCGTCTCGAGCTGACCGCCGAGCGCGTCCAGGTCTGCAACCTCCAGGACCACTGGTCCATGGAGGGCCGCGACATCCTGCGCGAGGGCACCGTCGAGGATCTCCGCGCCGGCACCGACTTCGCCAAGCTGGGCGTCGACGGCCACGCTCCCGCGGTCTACGGCAAGGACGGCGCCATGGCGCCCGCCCTCAAGGCCGTCACCACGCCCCGGGGCAACTCGGCCTACGAGCACCCTGACCACACCGTGGCGCCGAACGTCGCCGTCTGGCGCGGCCACGAGGACAAGTTCCCCGCCCCGCAGCAGTGGGGCATGTCGATCGACCTCAGCACCTGCACCGGCTGCAACGCCTGCGTGACCGCGTGCCAGGCCGAGAACAACATCCCCGTCGTCGGCCGCGACCAGGTGCTCAAGGGACGCAGCATGCACTGGCTGCGCCTCGACCGCTACTTCTCCGACGGGCGCGAGCACGCCGGACTGGAGATCCCCGAGGATCCGCAGATCACCTTCATGGGCGTCGCCTGCCAGCACTGCGAGACCGCGCCGTGCGAGACCGTCTGTCCCGCCAACGCCACCGTGCACGACGAGCAGGGCCTGAACACCATGGCCTACAACCGCTGCATCGGCACCCGCTACTGCGCGAACAACTGCCCTTACAAGGTGCGCCGCTTCAACTTCCTCGACTACAACAAGCGCGAGGCCGG
>CAZRPB010000022.1:0-23844 GCA_964601955.1 uncultured Klebsiella sp.
CCGGATTGCGCAGGATCTCGGCGAGGGCGGAGGCGCCGGGGGCGCTGTCCAGCTGATAGACGGCCAGCGCGTTGGCGCCGCCGGATCGGCTGAGCGCCATGTTGGCGATGTTCACGCGTTCCTTGGCCAGGAGCGTGCCCAGGGCGCCGATGATGCCCGGCTGGTCCTGGTTCTCGATGAGGAGGAGCTTGCCTTCGGGCACGAACTCGAGGGTGCGTCCGTTGATGGACACGATGCGCGGGGACTGGGCCTTGCCGATCACCGTGCCGGCCACGGAGACGGACTTGCCGCCGCCGAGCGAAGCCTCGACGAGCACGAGCTCCTTGTAGTCGGCCTCAGCCGAGGAGCGGACGGTCTGCACCTCGACGCCGAGGGCCTTGAGCTTGCCGGGGGCATTGACGTCGGTGACGCCTTCGACGATGCCGCGGAGGTAGCCGCGCTGGAAGGCGCGCGCGATGGCGTTCGCGCCCTGGTCGGAGCCCGCGCCGAAAGTGGTGATGCGGAGCGACTCGATGCGGCCGGGGGCGGCCAGCTGACGGGCGATGGAGCCCAGCTTCTGGGCGAGGGCCAGGAAGGGCTTGATCGCCGCCAATGTCTGAGAATCGACGGAGGGAAGATTGACGGCGTTGGCGGGGGAGCCGCCGCCGAGCACGGTGATGGCGGCCTCGGCGACCTCGACGCCTACGTTCTCCTGGGCCTCCGCGGTGGAGGCGCCGAGGTGCGGCGAGAGGTGGGCCTTCGGGAGGGAGCGCAGCGGGTGGTCCTTGGGCAGGGGCTCCTCGACGAAGACGTCGAAGCCGCACCCGCCGCACTGTCCGGACTTCAGCGCATCGGCCAGCGCCGCCTCGTCGACGATGCCGCCGCGAGCGCAGTTCACGATCTTCACGCCCTTCTTCATCTTGGCGAAAGCGGCGGCGTCGACCATGCCCTCGGTGGCTCCCTGCTTGCCCTTCTCGATGAGGGGCATGTGCACGGTGACGTAGTCGGACAGGGCGAAGACCTCGTCGAGGGTGGCGATGGAGACGCCCAGGGCCTTGGCGCGGGCCTCGGTGAGGTAGGGGTCGTAGGCGAGGACCTTCATGCCGAAGGCCAGCGCCCGCTTGGAAACTTCGGCGCCGATGCGGCCGAGCCCGAGCACGCCGAGGGTCTTGCCGTTGAGTTCGGAGCCCGAGAGGGTCTTCCGGTCCCACTTGCCTTCCTTCATGGACTGGACGGCCTCCGGTACGGGGCGGGCCAGGGAAAGGAGGTGGGTGAAGGTGAGTTCGGCGGTCGCGATGGTGTTGCCGGAGGGGGTGTTCATCACGATGACCCCGCGTTCGGTGGCGGCGTCGACGTCGATGTTGTCCACGCCGACCCCGGCTCTGCCCACGCAAACGAGGCGCTGGGCGGCGTTGAGGACCTCGCGGGTGATCTGGGTCTCGGAGCGGACCAGGATGGCGTCGACGTCGGCGACGAGATTGAGCACCTGTTCCGGAGTGGAACCGTAGGCTTCGACGACCTCGTAGCCCGGCTGAGCCTTCAGCAGGGCCACTCCGGTGGGTGAGATCTTGTCGGCGACGAGTACCTTGGGCATGGCGGCTTGGTTAAAGTTTGGTTTGAGTCATAAAGGCGCGCCTTTGGCAATGGCAAGAGCACCCTTGCCGCGTCATACCCGAGCTCAGAGCCGACGATGGGCGTAATCGGCCAATTCGTAGCAATCGGGGCTCATTTCTTCGATAAAACGGCATGGGTCCAGCGGTCGGTAACCCTCGCCCGAGACGGCGAACCTGGGGGAGAAGATCTGCAGGGAGTTCATGGCCCGCGTGCAGGCCACGTAGAAGAGCCGTCGCTCCTCCTCGACGTCGCCATCCTCGATGGCCCGGGTGAGGGGAAGCAGGCCGTCGGCGGCGCCGAGCAGGAAGACCACGGGGAACTCCAGTCCCTTGGACTGATGGATGGTGGTCAGGCGCAGCATGTCCTCCTCGGGCTCAGCCTTCTTGTCGGAGGCCTCGCCGTTGAGCAGGGCGACCTGGGCGACGAGGTCGCCGACGTCCTCGAACTTCGACGCGAAGCCCACCAGGCCCTGCAGGTCCTGTTCGCGATCCTTCCAGTCGGGAAAAAGCGTCCTCATGTGCGTTCCGTACCAGCCTTCGACGCAGACGCGGACGGTCTCGGCGGGCGTCCTTGCGACGCGCTCCGCTGCGTTCTCGCGCGAGGCCTCGAAGAGGTCAGGGGCGGGCGCGGAGGGGGCGGGTTCGGCCCGGGCGGTCTCCACGCCCTCCAGCATGTCCTCCAAGGTGAGGGCGAGGTCCGTGAAGTCCGACTTGGCGCTCTCGGGCACCTTGCGCAGGACGGAGTCCGCCCTGAGGGCGCGGACCCATCCCCGTCCCTGGGACGCCTCGGCGGCCATGGCCGCCGTGATGATCTTCTCCGCTGAGGCGGGGCCGACCTTGGGGAGGAGGCAGAGCAGCCGCGAGAGGGCCACGCGGTCGAGCGGATTATGGATGAATCGGAGATGGGCCAGCACGTCCTTCACGTGCGCGAGGTCGAAGAACTTGTGGCCGCTCGTGATGACGAATGGCACGCCCAGCGCGTTCAGCTCCATCTGCAGTTCCAAGGACTGGTAATGCGCCCGGTAGAGCACCTGCATGTCGGCGAGGGCCTGGCCTTCGTGGTGCAGCTGCAGGATGCGACGCCCCACGAGCTTGGCCTGCTGGGAAGTGTCCCCGACCGTGAACACGACCGGCATCGCCCCGCTTCTGCGCACGGCCTTGAGCCGACGGTCGAAGCCCTCGACCTTGGGCCGGTGCCGGAGGATCTCGTTGGCGAAGGCCAGGATCTCGGGGGTCGAGCGGTAATTCGTGTCGATGGTGTGGATGACCGTGCCCGGATGTCGCTGCGGGAAGGACACGATGTTCTCCCAGTCGGCGCCGCGCCAAGTGTAGATGCACTGCGCGTCATCGCCCACGGCCATCACCTGATGCTCGTCCGCCAGCAGGTCGATGATGCGGCTCTGCAGCCGGTTGGTGTCCTGGAACTCGTCCACGAGGATGTGCCGGAAGCGTCGGCGGTAGTGGGCGAGCGCGGCCGGGTCGGACTCCAGCACCCTGAGCCAGAGGGAGAGCAGGTCGTCGAAGTCACAGAGGTTGCGCTCACGCTTGGCCTCCTCGTACAGGTTGCAGAACCGCAGCAGCTTCTCGGGGCCGCCCTTCATCCAGTCGAGACGCTCGGTCATCACCTCCTCCGCGGGTCGCAGGGTGTTGCGGGCGTGGGAGTAGGCGTCGAGGATTACCGGCGCCTTGGGGTTGGTCTTGTCCTTGATGAAGGCGCCGTCCTCCGACTTGATGATCTCGGAGAAAAGCTGCTCGGACTCCTTCTGGTCGATGATGGTGAAGTCAGGGGAGCGTCCGGCGGCCGCCGCGTTGGCCCTGAGGATGCGCTGCCCGATGGAATGGAACGTCCCGCCCCAGAACTGTCCGCGCGGGACGCCGGTCAGGTCCTCGACGCGCTCGAGCATCTCCTTGGCGGCCTTGTTGGTGAATGTCAGGAGAAGGATGTCCCATGGGCGCGCCCCCTGATGGAGCAGCCAGGCGACGCGGTAGGTGAGCGTGCGGGTCTTGCCTGAGCCGGCGCCGGCCAGCACCAGGGCGGGTCCGCGGGGTGAGGTCACCGCCGCGTACTGCTCCTCGTTGAGGTCTCCGCGGAAGTCTACCGGGGGCAGCCCTTCCACGGTCAGCTTCCCTCGGCCTGGCGGCGTTCCAGCAGACGGAACTTCACGGCCTGCTCGTCGGCCCGGTAGGAGGAGCGCACGAGGGGGCCGGATTCGACGTGCTTCACTCCGGCCTCGAGCGCGAAGGCCTTCCATTCCGCGAATTCGTCAGGATGCACCCACCGGTCCATCGGGGCATGCTCCTTGCTCGGCGAAAGGTACTGTCCGATCGTGAGGATGTCCACGTCGGCCGCGGCGATGTCGCGAAGCAACGCGGCCACCTCCTCCTTGCGTTCACCGATGCCGAGCATGATTCCGGTCTTGGTCACGAAGCCGCGCGTCTTGGCGTGCTTCAGCACCCAGAACGAGCGGTCGTAGCGGGCGGTCTTGCGGACGGGACGCTGGAGGCGTTCGACGGTCTCCAGGTTGTGGTTGAGGATGTCGGGACGGGCGTCCAGCAGGGTGTCGAGGTGCTCCTGTTCTCCGCGGAAGTCAGCCGGGAGCACCTCGATGGTGGTCGCGGGGCAGCGTCGGCGGGTGGCCCTGACGGTGGCGGCCCAGACCGAGGCGCCGCCGTCCTTGAGGTCGTCCCGGGCCACGGAGGTGATGACGACGTGCTTCAGGTTCATCAGCGCGATCGACTCGGCCACCCGGGCGGGTTCCCCGAGGTCCAGCTCCGAGGGGCGTCCGGACTGCACGGCGCAGAAGGTGCAGGATCGGGTGCAGACGTTGCCCAGGATCATGACCGTGGCGCTGCCCCGCGACCAGCATTCGCCCATGTTCGGGCACTGCGCGGACTGGCAGACCGTGTGGAGCTTGTGGAGATCCACGTTGGCCTTGGTGGCCAGGTATTCCGGTCCGCTGGGGAGCCTGGCCCTGAGCCAGTCGGGCTTGCGCGCGGATTCGAGCATCGGAGGTAGCAAGATTCCCTTCCTCCCGGGTTTTTCAATCCAACAAAAGGGAGGGGCGCCCGTCTCACGACGGGCGCCCCTGGTGCTATGCTGCAATCTCCCGGATCTGAAACTGTCTCAGGCCGGGAATTTCACCGACCGGAGGCGGGGCGTTCCTAGGAACGCCCCGCGTCGGGTCAGAAGACGGCCTTGAGGGAGGCTCCGAAGAAGAACTGGTCCTCTTCGCCGCCCAGGTTGGCCGCCTCGGCCGCCGCGTTGGTCTCCGTGCGTCCGGCGCCGGAGATGTTGTACGCGATGTAAGGCGTGAAGGTGGCCGTCTTGGAGATGGCGATCGGCAGGGAGGCCTGCAGGAGGACGTGCGTCCACACGCTCTCAGAGCCGGTGTTGAAGGCGCCGGTGCTGAAGTCGGTGTAGTAGCCGTTCAGGGAGTAGCCGGCCTTGGCCGCGAGCGAGAGGGAGGTGCTGTCGCTCAGACCGAAGGTCTTGTCGACGGCGAGCTCCGCGTAGGAGGCCTCGATGTAGAAGTCGTAGGCGTAGGTGGCGGTCACGTTGACGGGACCGACGGTCTTCGCCGCGCTGAGGAAGACTTCGTGCGAGTAGGTCTGGCCGGCGCCGTTGCCGACGAAACCGTTCAGGAAGAAGAAGTAGGTGTATCCGGCGCTCAGCGTCGCGAAGCCGGCGTCGTAGGCAAGCGAGGTGCTCAGGTCGAGCTCCTGGTACTGCGAGCGACGGTCGTTGCTGGCGGTGTAGTAGGCGAGCGCGTTGAGCGTCGTGGTGTCGGACAGCTTCTTGCTGGCTCCGATGTTGTACCAGGCGTTCTGGTTGGAGAACCAGAGGCCGCGGTAGATGTACTCGCTGTCATAGCCCGCGGAGAGGTCGAACGCGATCGGCGAGGCGGCCGGCGCGGTCGACTGCGCCAGGGCGGCGGCAGCGAGGAGGGTGGTGGTGGTGATGGAGGTGATGTGCTTCATGGCACCCCCTCTAACGCACCCCCCGTGCCAACACGCTCACCGGGGGTCTGTGGCGACTGTTTGCACCCAGAAAGACGCAAAACGGCGTTTCTTCGGCTTAAAACGTGACAGTCCTGCCCAATATGCGGCAGTCACCCGCGGGCTCCAGCTGCGCGATAGGCCGTCACGTGCCTGTCGGCTGAGAGTTTCCAGCTGAATTCGGTCCGCATGCCGTTGAGTTGCACTTTGCGATAGGCCTTCGGGTCGGAGAAAAGTCGCAAGGCGTGTCCGATGGCCCACTCGACGCCCTGCAGGTCGGCATGCTCGAAGACGATGCCGGTCGCGTCCGCCGTCCCCGGAGACCAGGGCCTGACCGTGTCGGCGAGTCCGCCGGTGGCGCGTACGACCGGCGGCGTGCCGTAGGCCATGGAATACATCTGATTAAGTCCGCAGGGCTCGAATCGGCTGGGCATCAGGAAGAAGTCGGACCCGGCCTCGATGCGGTGCGAGAGGCCGTGGTCGAAGCCGATGCGTACGCCGCAAAGCGAGGGAAATCCGGCGGCCAGGGCCCGGAACGCGCCCTCGAGCCCGCCGTCGCCGCTGCCCAGGAGCACGAAGCGGAGTCGGCCGTCACGGAGGAAGGAAGGCAGGGCCGCTGCGGCCAGGTCGAGGCCTTTCTGATCCCAGAGGCGGGAGACGACGCCGAAGATCGGCGGTGCCTGCGGATCGTCGCGCAGGCCGAATTCGCGGGCCAGGGCCAGACGGCACTCCTCCTTGCCCTTCATGCTCCTGGGAGAGAAGGGGGCTGCGATCAGCCGGTCCGTGCGCGGATTCCATTCGTCGGTGTCCACGCCGTTGAGGATGCCTTCTAGGGCCGATTCCCTCCTGCGCACCACCGCGTCGAGCCCGTGCCCGAAGGCGGGCGTGAGGATCTCGCGCGCGTAGGTCGGGCTGACGGTGATGACCCTGGCCGCGTGCAGCACGCCTCCCTTGAGGAAGTTGACGCCGCCCAGGCACTCGAGCTCGGACGGCTGCCAGAGCCAGCCGGGCAGGCCCAGGAAATCCATGATGCCTCGGTGTGCGACCCCTTGGTGCTGGAGATTGTGGATGCTGAGTACGCTTACGGCGCCGCCAAGGGGGCTATCCTTGAGGACGGTGTTCAGCAGGGGTGGGACGAGGCCCGCGGTCCAGTCGTGGCAGTGGATGACGTCGGGAATCCAGCCCGAGGCCAGGCAGGCGTCGAGCGCGGCGCGCGCGTAGAAGGCGGCGCGCTCCGCGAAGTCGGCCCGCGCAGGGTAGACTTCCTTGGCCCCGTAGTAGTCGTCGTGCTCGATGAACCAGGCCTCGAAACCCTTGGATGCCTGCAGCGACAGCACGCGGCAGGCGGCCCTTTCGGAAGGGCCGCCCACGCCGACCCTGAGCGAAGGCATGAGGACGGACATCCTGTCCTTGCCTGGCACCGAGCCATAGAGGGGCGTGACGGCCTTCACGTCATGACCCGCCGCCCCGAGGGCCTTGGCCAGCGCCGCGGTCGCGTCGCCGAGTCCGCCGGCCTTGGACCAGGGCGCGAGTTCGGGCGTGATGTGCAGGATCTTCATCGTTCGGGTTTCGTTCTTCCGATGCGGTTGAGCAGGGGGACGAGCGCGACCAGCAGGAACAGGGCCAGCGCCATGGCCACGTTGCCGGCGAGGTCGTGCACGGTGCCGAGGAAGGAGAAGCCCGGTGCTCCGTGCGCGACGCCCCAAGGGTCAAGGTCCAAGGACTTGGACCCGTGCTCCAGCGCATGTGAGGCCAGGAACACGTTTCTTCCGAGGTTGAGGAGGACGGCCACGGCGCCGCCCGCCGCCATCAGCGCGGCTTTGCGCAGGACGGAGCCCCAGGCGCCGCCCTCGATGAACACGGCGCCGAGGAAGGCGGAGGCGAACACGCAGGCGGATAGCGACCGGATCCCGGAGCAGGCGTCGGCCACGCCGACGGCGTCGCCGTTCGCGAAGACGATGGTGTTGCCGCTGGTTCGTATGACGTGACCTGAGGCCCGCAGGATGCCCGAGACGACCTCGGTCACGAGCGTGAGCAGCTCCCCTTTCACGCGATTGTCCACGAGGTAGAGGAAGGGGCCGGACACGATCCACACGCAGACGGGGAAGGTGAGGAGGCCGGCCGTGCGCAGCCGGGAGGCCGCGGAGGGCTCGCTTTCTCCGGGAGCCCGCGGTGCGAGGAAGGCGATGGAGAGGCCGGCTCCGCCCAGTCCGAAGGCGATGGCTAGCGTCGGCACGGGTCCGGTCCCGAAGACCGCCCGTCCGGCGGCCCCCAGCGCGAACACGGCCAGCGAAGTGAAAGCCAGGAGGAAGGCTGTGCCGATCTGCCAGCGTGGAGCGGGTCCGCCTGAGGGATTGCCGCACAGGGCGTCACGAATGTCATCCCATCGGTCCCAGGCGACGTATGCGGCCAGGAAGGGGACGAGGTAGCCGAAGGTGTAATCCTCCTTGGTGCTCCAGACGGCCCACTGGTCCCAGGTGGCGAAGGCGGCCATCGCGACGAGCAAGGCGCCCGTGCCGGCGGTCATGAGGTCGACGCGCGCAGGCTGGCCTTCGGCGGACATCAGAACTTCGGCACGGCCGCCAGCAGGCGGCGGGTGTATTCCTCGCGGGGATCCCTGAGGATGGTCTCCGGAGGGCCCTGTTCGACGATGCGCCCGGCGCTCATCACGAGGACGTGGTCGCTGACGTGCTCGATGACGGCGAGGTCATGGCCGATGAAGAGGTAGGTCAGGCCGAGGCTTTCCTGCAGGTCCTGGAGGAGGTTCACGACTTCGGCCTGCACCGAGACGTCGAGCGCCGAGACGGGCTCGTCACAGATGATCAGTTCGGGCTGGACGGCGAGCGCGCGGGCGATGCCGATGCGCTGTCGCTGGCCGCCGGAGAACTCATGGGGATGCTTGCGCAGGTCGTCGCCCG
The DNA here is from genome assembly GCA_964601955.1 of uncultured Klebsiella sp. GTDB lineage: Bacteria > Verrucomicrobiota > Verrucomicrobiia > Opitutales > UBA953 > UBA953. The sequence goes on from CAZRPB010000022.1 coordinate 8,507, forward strand.
TGAGCTGCACGCTGCGCAGGAGCTGCTCGCAGCGCGCCTCGCGCTCGGAGCGCGCCATCGAGGGAAAGTGGATTTCCAGCGGTTCGGAAAGGATGCCGAAGACGTCGGTGCGCGGATTCAGCGAATTGTACGGATCCTGGAAGATCATCTGGATGCGCTTCCGGTAAGGATGGAACGCCGCCTGTCCCAGCCGGGTCAGGTCGACGCCGTCGAAGAGAACCGCGCCGCGGGTGACCGGGGCGAGGCGGATCACGGCCTTGCCGGTCGTGCTCTTGCCGGAGCCTGATTCCCCGACGACGCCGACGGTCCGTCCCCGGGGGACCGAGAAGCTGATGCCGTCCACGGCCTTCTTGGGCCCCGGGGTCGGCAAGAAGAACCAAGGGGCGCGCACGGGGTAGTGCACGGCGAGGTCGCGGACCTCGAGCAGGGGAGGGGTCGAGGGATTCATGACGCGCGGAGTTCGTCCCTGAGGGTGGTGAGGCGACGCCGCTTCTGTCCGAGACGCGGGATGCAGGCGATCAGTCCGCGGGTGTACGGATCCCGGGGGGAGTCCATCACTTGGGTCGTGGGGCCATGCTCGACGACCCTGCCGTTGCGCATCACCTGCACGTGGTCAGCGAAGCTGGAGACGATCCCGAAATTGTGGGTGATGAGCAGGATGGCCATGCGCTTCTCCGCCCGGAGACGCGCGAGCAGGTCCATGATCTCCTTCTGGATCGTGACGTCGAGGGCGGTGGTGGGCTCGTCCGCCACGAGGATGTCGGGGCCGCAGGCGAGCGCCATGGCGATCATGGCCCGCTGCTGCATGCCTCCTGAAAGTTCGTGAGGATAGCTGCGGGCGACCCGTGCGGGGTCGTCGATGCGCACTTCAGAGAGGGCCGTGAGGACGGCGGCGTCGACGTCGCGAACTTCGGGCCGGTGCAGCCGCACGGCCTCGGCGATCTGGAAGCCGATGTCGTAGACGGGATTGAGCGAAGTGCCCGGTTCCTGGAATACGTAGGCGATGCGCCGTCCCCTGACTCTCGTGAGCGCGTCCTCCTTGAGTCCGATGAGTTCACGGCCTTCGAGACGGGCGGAGCCGGTGACTTCGCACGCCGGCGACGGGGGCAGGAGACCCGTCAGGGCGAGGGAGGACACGGACTTCCCTGAGCCTGATTCTCCGACCACGGCGAGCACCTCGCCGGCCCTCAGGTCGAAGGACACGCCGGTGGCCGCGACGGTGGTGCGGGAGCCGGACCGGAAGGTCACGCCCAGGTCACGTACCTGCAGGAGCGGCTCTGAGGGCATTTCGGTCATCGTGGATGAGGGCGGGCTCAGGGGGAAGCCAGAATCAGTCGCCACGCCAGCGGTCGTGGATCTCCGTGCGCGGGGGGCCGCGCCGCCCGCCGGCCTTGTAGTCGGCCAGGTCCTTGGCGCGGGCCGCCCCGTCGATCCACAGCAGGCCGAAGCTCGAAGGGTCCTCGGATGACTTGACGTCGAAGCCGGCGGGGAAGCGGACCCAGCTCCAGTGGGCGATGCGGTAGCCAGGCACCTTGAAGCCGGGGATGAAGTCGGCCTGATCATGCATGATGCGCTGCATGCGACGCGAGAGGTCGACCATCTCCTGTTCCTCGGTCGCCGCGCGGAACCGGTCGATGAGCGAATCGAGCTCCGGGTGGGAGATGCCGGTGATGTTGTTGGTCTGACGTTTCGGGGCCTTCCTGCCGTCGGGCAGGGTGTCGAGCGCGTTGTCCGAATGATGCGACTCCCACAGCTGGGGGATGCGGCTCGAGACCGACCAAGCCCAGAGGCACATGTCGTGGTTCTTCTCCATCACCTTGCGGTACATCGTGGTGTGCTCCAAAGTCTCCGGGCGCAGCTCGACCCCGCAATGCCTGGCCGATTCGACGAGGGTGGCCAGGTACTTGCGCCGGTCGGAGGTGTCGAAGGTGAGACGAAGCGAGAGGCGGCGTCCGGCGGCGTCCCGCAGGATTCCGTCCGGACCTTCCCGGTCGAACCCGGCCCTGGCGAAGGAGGCGCGGGCGAGTTCCGGGCTGTAAGGGCGCGCGCGGATCGAAGGGTCGGTGAACTTCCCGAGCCCTTCGCAGAACTGGTTGAGCCGCTCGTAGTCGCCCCGGTAGAAGCCGTCCAGCACTCGCTGCCAGTCGGTCGCGTGCTGGAGTCCGACGCGCACGTCGAGGTTGTCGAGCGGCGGGCGCTGCGTGTTGAGGTACAGGCCGTAGGGCGGGCGCGGGATGTCGTTGAAGAACTGCGCCTTGGTCAGGTAGCCCCGGAGATAAGGTTCCTTGTCGTTGGTGCCGTACCAGTAGCGCGGCATGTTGATCGGCATGAAGTCGAGCTCGCCCGCCAGCAGCGTCTGGTAGGCGCCGTCGACGTCGCGGATGACGGTGTAGGTGACCTCGTCGGGATTGTAGCGATGGCGGTAGAAGCGACGTCGGTCTCCCCACCAGTCCTTGACGCGTGACAGCGTCATGGAGCGCTCGCGTCGGAATCCCTCAGGTCTCACCTCATAGGCGCCGGTGGTCGGGTGGAACCGGTCGTTGTAGCGACGTTCGTAGTCGGGACCGAAATCCCTGAAGAAGCCGCGGGGCGTGGGGCGCAGTCCGCCCAGCCACTCCAGCTGGTAAGGCCGCTTCCTGGGCGCATGCACGGCGATCGTGTGATCGTCGTACTTGGTGATGCCGGCGAACTCCCGTGAATAGTAGTCGGCGTACCACTCGGCGTTGGCCCAGGGCGAACGGTGGAAGTAGAAGGTGAACAGGTAGTCGTCCGCGGTGACCGGCTGGCCGTCGGTGAACCGGGCGTCGGGATCCAGACGGAAGTAGGCCGTCATGCCGTCCGCCGACAACGCCCAGCTGGTGGCCAGGGCGGGGATGGGCTCCTCGGTTTCAGGATGCGCGGAGAGCAGGGCGAAGTCGTTCTGGTCGTAGAGCTCGCCGCGGAAGCCGTTGTTGGCGTTGGGTCCGACGCGCCGGAGCGTCGGAGGCGTCGAGGTGGTGAAAAGCCGCAAGGTCCCTCCGCGGACGGCGGCCGGATCCGCGAACTCCTTCTGCTCCGAGCCGTCCTTCCACCGCAGGTCGCCCGGGAGATCGGACGGCCTCGCGAAGCGGAAGAACTCCGGCAGGGAGCGGTAGAAGGCCTCGGCGCGTACGTCCTTCGGGACGTCGGCCGCGGCGCAGGCGCAGGCGAGCAGGATGGCGAGCAGGCGGGTCATCGGTTGCGCTTGAGGTCGAACGCGTCCTGGAGTCCCTCGCCCACCGCGTTGATGAGCAGCATGAGTCCCACCAGGCAGGTCACGCTCGGTGCCAGGATCCACCAGGCGCCCAGGTTCTCGTTCGCCTGATGGAGGAGCTCGCCCCAGGTGGGCTCGGTGGGAGGGAGCCCGAACCCGAGGTAATCGAGGGAGGAGAGCGAGACGATGAGGCCGTGGAGGCTGAAGGGCAGGGTGGTCAGGATCACGGTGGCGCAGTTCGGAAGCACGTGCTTCCAGATGATGCGGAGATGTCCTGCGCCGAGGGCGCGTGAGGCGGTCACGTAGTCCTTGGCCGCCGCCTGGTAGGCCGAGGCTCGCAGCTGCTGGGCGAGGCCGATCCAGGAGAACGCCACCAGCAGGAGCGTGAGCAGGGCCAGGGACGGCTCCAGCAGGCTTGCCAGGAGGATGATCGCGTAGAGGAACGGCACGTTGGACCAGACCTCCATCAGACGCTGCAGGACCATGTCGAAGCGTCCTCCGAAATAGCCCATCGCGCCGCCCAGGACGAGTCCGACGAGATAGACGCCGGGGAGGTAGATGAGGGCGGAGATCAGCAGCAGCCGGAATCCGCCGAAGAGGCGGGCCAGGACGTCGTGCCCGGATTCATCGGTGCCAAGCCAGTGTCCGTCCAGTCCAGGCGGGCAGGGCGACGGCACCTGGGTCCTGACGTCCCCTCCGGGCGTCCAATCCTTTTCATCTCCGGATTTGGAAGAAATGAAACGTCCCTCGGCGAACTTGGCCCGCGCGACGGTCGCTCCGCCCTCCGTCAGTCTGGCTTCGCCGTGCAGCCGTCCGTCCACGACGTACCATGAGCGTGCGCGGGAACCGTCGGATGCCAGCGTGAAGATGCGTCCTTCGGTGATCGGCCCCCTGGGATCCGACCAGCGCCCGTCTACGGACAGGAAGGCGCGCGGCTGCACTTCGCACACTTGCTCGGGCGAGAAGGGCACCGGTGGCATCAGCGCCCAGCCCCTTTTTTCCGCCCGGAGTCTTTCGCCGAGCAGGCGGTAGTCCGGCTCCCGTTTGCCGGGCAGGCCGAATTCTTCCGAGGCGATGAAACCGGCTACCGCGGGGAATCTGAGTCCGCGTTCGGTGCTGACCACGAGGGCGCGGTTGCCGACGAGCAGCGGGCCCATCGCCGCCATGACGCACAGCGCGCTCAGCGCGAGCAGGGACCACCATGCTCCCCGGGAGGCGCGGAAGCGCTCGAGTCGCCGACGGGTGAGCGGGTCGATCAGGCTCATCGTTCGCGGTCGAACCGGATGCGGGGGTCGGCGGCCGCCACGCAGAGGTCGGAGACGATGTTGCCGATGAGCATCGCCAGGCTGGACAGGGTGAGCAGGCCCAGGAAGACCGGAAAGTCGCGGTGCACCATCGCGTCATAGCCGAGCAGGCCGATTCCCGGTATGCCGAAGGTGACCTCGATGATGAAGGAGCCGGTCAGGAAGAAGCCGAGGTTGCCGCCCACGGTGGCCGCGAGGGGGATCAGGGAGTTCCGCAGGGCGTGGACGCCCACCACCCGGCTCCAGCCCAGCCCTTTGGCACGGGCGGTGCGCACGTAATCCGCGGCGAGGTTGTCGAGCAGGCTGTTGCGGGTGAAGAGCGTGAGCGCCGTGAAGGAACCGATGGTCATGCAGGCCAAGGGCAGGGCGGTGTGGTGGAGGCGCCCGGCCCAGTCGAGCCGCTCCCAGTCGAATCCTTTGCTGGGGAACCATCCCATGCCATAGGCCAGGGTGTTGCGCAGCACCACGGCCAGCGCGACGACGGGGATGGCGTAGAGGATGAAAAGGGTGAAGGTCGAGAGGCGGTCGAAGGCGCCGTCCTTGCGCAGGGCCTTGGCCACCCCCAGGGGCAGCGACACGCCGTAGGCCAGCACGATGGAGAGGAGGCCGAACCAGGCGGAGAGCGGGATGCGTGAGATGACTTCTTCCCAAACCGGGCGGTCGCTCACGGCGGAATCGCCCAGCTCCAGCTGGAGCACGCCTTGGAAGGCGGGACGGTGCACGAGCACGCGCCGATCCTTGGACGGGTCGTCAGGCAGCGGCGCGTCCTCCGCCACCCAGCCGGACGCCGTGCCGCCTTCCGTCGTCGAGACCTTGAGCAAGGTCCCGTCGGCCCTGACCTCGAGCTTGCGCACGCCCCCGGGTGAGGCGCGGTCGCGCACTTCCACGGTGGCGGACGCGGTCTTGGCGTCCAGTCGCGTCACGATCCAGTCGGACGGGCCCGGCCATGCGCCCAGCCAGATGGCGTAGGCCTCGATGAGAGGACGGTCGAAGCCGTAGCGGCGGCGAAGATTGTCGAGCTCCTCGGGTGAGGCGGGACCGCTCGGCCTGGCGCCGGTCGCGCTTCGCTTCCGGTCCGCCTGCTGGCGTTCCGCCATGGCCCGCTCGATGGGGCCGCCGGGAACGAACCTCGTGAAGCAGAAGGTCACGAAGGTGATGCCCACGAAGGTCAGTGGGACCAGCAGCAGACGTCGTAGGACGTAGTCGCGCATGGGGCGGGCTCAAGGGCATCCGCCCCGACGGGGTTTTCAATCCTTAAGGACTCGCTTGCTCCGTCGCGGCCCGGGGGCATCTTGGCCCCGTGAACGCCCTCGACCTGCTCGGACGTTGCCTGACCGCGCTCGCCCTCTCGGCCGCCGGGCTCGTCCTGCTGACGCTGGCGGCCTTCCTGGTGCTCTTCCTTGTCCGCCTGCCGGGCCGACATCCGACCATGGGCCCCGGCTACTGCGCCGTCCGCACGCTCTGCTGGATGTTCACGAAGGCCTTCTATCGTCTCAAGGTCGCGGGTCTTGAGAACGTGCCGGCGCAGGGCGGGGCGCTCGTGGTCTGCAACCACGTCTCCTACGTCGACGTCGTCATCATCGGCGTGGCCCTCGACCGTCCGGTGAGGTTCCTTTCCTGGGAGGGGTTTGAGCGCGTGCCGGTGATGCGCCGCATCATGAGGATGATGGGCACGATCCCGGTGGCGGGCGACAAGGCCAAGGAGGCCGTGCAGCGGGCCGCGGACGCGCTCAAGGCCGGCGAACTGGTCTGCATCTTTCCCGAGGGGCACGTCACCCGTAACGGCGGCGTGCAGGAGCTCCGCCGGGGGTTCGAGCTGATCGCCCGACGCGCGGGCGTGCCCATCCTGCCGATGGCCGTCGACGGGCTGTGGGGCTCGATCTTCAGCTTCAGCGGCGGCAAGTTCTTCTGGAAGCGCCCCAAGCATTTCCCGCGGCCGGTCTCGCTGGTGGTCGGGCGCCCCTACCCTGTCGAGGAGCATCTCCGGACGCGCCTCCGTCTGCTTGAACTTTCATCCGAGGCCTTCGCGCTGCGGCCCTCCTTGGACGGAAGCCTGGCCCGCGAGGTCGTGCGCGGCCTGGCCGCTCGCGCGGGACGCGTCGTGGTCGTCGATCGCACGGCGCAGCGCAGGGAACTTTCCGGGGCGCTGCTGCTGGCGCTGGCCTCCGAGACCGCGCGCCACCTCAGGTCCGCGACGGCCTCGGACCGTGTCGCCGTCGTGCTGCCGCCCGGAATCGGCGCCGCCGTGGCCAACCTCGGCTGCCTGATGGCGGGCAAGGTGCCGGTGAACCTCAACTTCACGCTGGGCAGGGAGCAGGCCGCGTCCTGCCTCCGTCGGGCCGGCGCCGAACTGCTGGTCTCGGCGGAGGCCTTCCGCGCCAAGGTCGCTGAGAAGTCGCCTGACTTCCCCTGGGGAGACCGGGTCTGCGACGTGGGTGAGCTGCTGAAGTCGGTCCCGCGTTGGCGACTGGCGCTCAAGGTAGCGGCGATTCGTCTGGCGCCGGCGGCGTGGGTTCCCGCGTTGCTGGGCGTGTCCTCGCGCGGCGGAGACGACGAGGCGGCGCTGCTGTTCACCAGCGGCAGCTCGGGAGAGCCCAAGGGCGTGGCGCTTTCCCACCGCAACCTCCTGGCCAACATGCGTCAGATCGAGGATGCCGACATCCTTCCCGAGGACGCCGTGCTGCTGAGCAGCCTGCCCGTCTTCCACAGCTTCGGTTTCACCGTGGGCGTCTGGTACGCGCTGTCACGTCCCGTCCGGCTCGTGACGCTTCCCTCGCCCCTCGATTCCGCCGCGGCCGTGCGCGCGATCAGGGAGGAGAAAGTCACCGTCGTCGTGGGCACCCCCACCTTCCTGCGGCCTTACCTCCGTCGTGGCACCAAGGAGGATTTCGCCAGCCTCGAATGGGCCGTGGTCGGCGCGGAGAAGTGCCCCCAGGATCTGGTCGACGCCTTCCGCGACCAGCTCGACGTGCGCATGCTGGAGGGCTACGGCATCACGGAGACGAGCCCGGTGCTCTCCGTCAACGTGCCCGACCGTCCCGATCCCGGCGCCCCCGGCGGTCTCTGGACGGGCTGCGTCACGGGGTCGGTCGGACGGCCTGTGATCGGCGTGGCCGTGCGCATCGTCTCTCCCGAGGACGGCTCCGAAGTCGAACCCGGCGGCACGGGGCTGCTCGAAGTGCGCGCACCGAACGTGTTCGGCGGCTACCTGGGCGATCCTCGGCGGACCGCCGAGTGCCTCAGCGACGGATGGTATCGCACCGGTGACCTGGCCCGCATGGATGAGCACGGGTTCCTTTTCCTGGCCGGCCGCCTTTCCAGGTTCTCGAAGATCGGCGGCGAGATGGTCCCGCATGGCACGGTCGAGGACGCCCTCCGACGCGTCTTGAAACCGGACGAGTCGGCCGGCCCCGCGCTCGCCGTCTCCGCCTCTTCCGATCCCGTCAAGGGCGAGCAGCTCGTCGTGCTCCATGCCTGCGAACTTGACGTCGATGCGGTCCGGGAGGCACTCGGCCGGGAGGGCCTGGCCAACCTCTGGATTCCCAAGGTGTTCAAGAAAGTGCCCGCGGTGCCCGTATTGGGCACGGGCAAGCTGGATTTGAGCAGGCTCCGGGCTCTGGCGCAGGACTGAAGCGTTTTGGCTCGCTTGCGGCTTGTTCCGGGGTGTTTTTCCATGACGACCATGCCCAAGACCAAGAAGGCCGCCAGGAAGTCCTCCTCACCGTCTCGCAAGCCAGTCAATAAGCCCGCCGCCAAGGCGCGCAAGGCGAAGCCTGCGGACAGACCCGCCAAGCCGGCCGGCACGGCGGAGGTCCGGGCGTTCAAGGAGGCGGTGCTGCGTCATCTCAAGAGCACCTTCGCGCGGGATCCGGGCACGGCCACCCGCAGCGACTGGTGGATGGCGACCTGCATGGCGGTCCGGGACCACATCCTTGAGGACTACATCGACACGCAGGCCCGTCACGCGTCGCGCAATGTCCGCCGCGTCTACTACCTTTCGCTCGAATACCTGATGGGACGCGTGCTCACCAACAATCTGGTCAACACGGGCCTGAGGGACGTCGCCGCCCGGGCCCTGGCCGCGCTGGGACAGGATCTGGAGCAGGTGGCCGATGAGGAGGCTGACATGGGCCTCGGCAACGGAGGCCTTGGCCGTCTGGCCGCATGCTTCCTGGATTCGATGGCGTCGCTGGACCTGCCCGCGATCGGCTACGGCATCCATTATGAGTTCGGCCTGTTCCGTCAGACATTCGACCAAGGACGTCAGGTCGAGGTGGCGGACAACTGGCTCGCCACCAACAATCCCTGGCTGATCCGCCGCCCGAACTTCCGCGTGACCGTTCCGCTCTACGGCAAGGTCGAGCACGGCGTCGACGACCGCGGCAACCATCGCGCGACGCTCGTGGGAACGCGCGACCTGGTGGGCGTGCCCTGGGACATCCCCGTGGCGGGCTTCGGCGCCGGCACTGTCAACTTCCTCCGCCTCTGGGAGTCCAAGGCGGCGACGGAGTTCGATTTCCGCGCCTTCGACCGGGGCGGCTACGTCGAGGCCGTCCGCGACCGCACCTCCAGCGAGACCGTCTCCAAGGTCCTCTATCCCAATGACAGCACGGAGAGCGGCAAGGAGCTGCGCCTGGTCCAGCAGATCTTCTTCGTGTCCTGCTCCTTGCAGGACGTCCTGCGCCGTCATCGGCGCACCAATTCCGACTTCTCCTCCCTGCCCGCCAAGGCCGCGGTGCAGCTCAACGACACCCACCCCGCGGTGGCGGTCGCCGAACTCATGCGGTTGCTGGTCGACGTCGAACGTCTGGGCTGGGACGAGGCCTGGGGCATCTGCCGCCGGGTCTTCAGCTACACCAATCACACCTTGCTTCCCGAGGCGCTGGAGACTTGGAGCGTGCCGCTGTTCGAGAAGGTCCTCCCCCGGCACCTCGAGATCATCTACGAAGTCAATCGGCGTCACCTCGAGGACGTCGCCGCCCGCTGGCCCGGTGACGAGCAGGCACTGTCCGAGCTTTCCGTCATCAAGGAGGGGCAACCCAAGCGCGTCCGCATGGCCCATCTCGCCGTCGTGGGTTCGCACAAGGTCAACGGCGTGGCCGAGCTCCATACCCGGCTCCTGAGGGCCACGCTCTTCCCCGGCTTCGACGCCCTCTGGCCCGACAAGTTCGTGAACGTGACCAACGGGGTTACCCCGCGCCGTTGGATGCGAGGCTGCAACCCCGGGCTTTCGGCTCTCTGCGACGAGGCCGTGGGGCCGGGCTGGGAGGCCGACCTCGGTCGTCTGGAGAAGCTGGATGCGCTCGCCGACAGGCCCTCCTTCCAGGACCGCTTCATGGCGGTGAAGCGCGCCAACAAAATGCGCCTGGTCGAGACCATCCGCAACCTGACCGGGGTCGAGGCCTCTCCGGAGGCCATGTTCGACGTCCAGATCAAGCGTCTGCACGAGTACAAGCGCCAGCACCTCAACCTGCTGCACATCCTGCACCTTTACCGCCGCATCCTTAACGACCCCTCGGGATCATTCACGCCCCGCGTGTGCGTCTTCGGTGCCAAGGCCGCTCCGGGTTACGCCCTGGCCAAGGAGATCATCCACGCCATCAACCGCGTGGGCGACGTCATCAATTCCGACCCCCGGGTTCGCGGCTTGCTCAAGGTCGTCTTCCTGCCGGATTACCGGGTCTCTCTGGCTGAACGCATCATCCCCGCGGCCGACCTTTCAGAACAGATCTCCACCGCCGGCAAGGAGGCCTCCGGCACGGGCAACATGAAGCTGGCGCTGAACGGAGCGGTCACGATCGGGACGCTGGACGGCGCCAACGTGGAGATCCGTGAGGAGGTGGGCGACGAGAACATCTTCATCTTCGGCCTCGAGGTCGAGGACGTGTCCGATCTCTGGGCTCGCGGCTATGACCCGGGAGCGGTGCTCAAGGGCGATCCTGAGCTGGCCTCGCTGCTCGAGTGGCTGGAGTCCGACACCTTCACGCCGGGCAAGCCGGGTCTGCTCTCCCCGGTCGTGGATTCCCTGACCGACGGGGGCGACCCCTTCCTGGTGCTCGCCGATTTCCGCAGCTATGTCGAGGCGCAGGGCAGGGCGGAGCGCGCCTTCCTGGACCGACGCCGTTGGGCCGCCATGGCCATCCGCAACGTGGCCCGCTGCGCCAAGTTCTCCTCCGACCGTTCGATCCGTGACTATGCGTCGAAGATCTGGAAGGTCAGGCCGGAGCCGCCCAAGGGCTGAAGCGCGGTGTTGAGCCCGGGGGTTTCTTTCCTCAACCTGCGGGCGTGACTCGTCACGCCCTCATGATCGCCCTCGTGGTGGCCTCGTCCGTCCGGGGCGCGCCGGAGCCGGCCAAGCCGGTCACTTCCGGCTTCACGGTCACGACCGAGGGCGGGGTGGAAGGCAAGCAGGTGATTCACTACGACGCCCAAGGTCGGCCGGTGGGCGGCAATGTTCCGGCGCCTCCCATGAAGCTCCGCGGCGACGGTCAGGCTCCAGTCGCCGCCCCCGCGGCACCGTCCGCGGCCAAGGGCGCCGTCGCGGCGCCGACGGTGGTCGAAGGGCCCAGAGGGATGGTCACTTCCGACGGCCGGAAGCTTCCCTTCGCCATGCAGGGGCAAGGCGTGAAGAAGGTCGATCCGACGGTCGATCCCGACTCCGCGCTCCGCTCCGTCGGCAAGTCCAATGACCTGACTTCGCGCAAGTTCGGCACCTCGAAGGCTGCGATCGACATGGACCCTCGCTATTCCCGATCCGAACTTCTGACGCTCGAATCGTGGCACGGACGTTTCGACACCTTCGGCCGTCCGAAGGCCGACATCGAGCTGCGTGACGACCTCGGCGCGGAAGTGCGCCCGAGGAACACGATCACCGTCAAAGCCTATGAGAGGGAGGCCTCCCCGTTGTCCGGCGCCGTGGCCACGGTGACGGGATTCGACAATCGCGAGGGCCCACGCATGACCGAGGCCATCGACACGAGCGCTCGCGCGCCCAAGCTCGCCGACCGTGCGGCGAAGTCCCTCGACCAGATTTCGATGCAGGACATCAACCGCTTCCAGTTCCGACGCAGCCGGTCCGACGCTCCGGGCATCCCGACGGTCAGACCTGGGTCAGAAACCATCCAAACGACGGGTTCTGAGCGGCGTTAGGAGGTTTTTCGCCTCGCACGCGGGGAGGGGTGGGGTTATCCCTCCGCCTTTCGACCCGCATGAGCGAACCCCAATCCAGACCCTCCGGCAACGGGGTGAGCGACCTGGAGGTCAAGGACGGCCAGATCATATTCGACGCCGTCTGGTCCAGCCTGGAGAAGGAGTTCGGCCGGTCCAAGCTGTCCTTCCCGCGGGAAATCTTCTGGCTCAACGGCGCCCCGGGCGCGGGCAAGGGGACGAACACGGAGTTCATCCTGCAGTATCGCGATTACGACGCCCGCCCGATCGTGGTCAGCGACCTGCTCTCCAGTCCCGAAGCCCGCAAACGTATCGATGCCGGCATGCTGGTCGGCGACCGCGAGGTGGTCGAGCTGCTGTTCCGCAAGCTGCTCGAGCCCCAGTACGTCAGCGGTGCCGTCGTCGACGGCTTCCCGCGCTCGATGGTGCAGGTCGAGTGCCTCAAGCATCTTTTCGCCCGTCTCAACGACCTGCGGCAGGAGTTCCGCGGCACGCCGGAGTCCACCCGGTTCCCCAAGCCTCACTTCCACATCCTCGTCCTCTTCGTCGACGAGAACGAGTCTATCCGTCGTCAGATCAAGCGCGGCCGGGAGGCCATGGAGGCCAATGATAAGGCCGGCCGCGAGGGCCTTCCGCCGCCCTTCGAGGTCCGCAAGACGGACCTCAGCGAGGAGGCGGCCCGCAATCGCTACCGGGTCTTCAAGGAGCGCACCTACGAGCCGCTCCAGTCGCTGCGGAACATCTTCCACTACCACTTCATCAACGCCCAGGGGACGCTGCCGGAGGTGCAGGCCCGGATCATCAAGGAGCTCCAGTACCAGAGCTCGCTCGAGCTGTCCGAGGAGAGCCATGACCTCATCTCGCCCATCCCGCTGGCCTCGCAGATCGTCCAGCACGCCCGCCAGGACCTCGTGCGCCGGCTCGACGACTACGCCGAGCGCAACACGGACATCTTCCGGGCGGTCATCGACCTGATCCAGACGAAGTTCCTGCCCATCATCAAGGCCCACGCCATCTCCGGCCAGGCCCACGTGAACATCGAGACGACGGTGTTCGACGACCCCCTGGCCATCGCGATGTTCATCGACATCTTCTCGGAGCGGGGCTTCCACGCCGTCGTCGACCAGCACCGCATCGAGATTCCCGAGACCATCGTCGCCGGCACGGGCAAGGTGATCACCCGCGTCAAGAAGGTCTGGCGCGTCTCGATCCGGTTCGAGGGTTCGGAAATCCGTCGCGGCGGCTCCTGACGGTCAGCGTCCGGGCGAGGTGAGGTTGCCCTGGATGAGGTTTCCGGAGCATCCCTTCTCGGACACCCCGGGAGGGGCGTCTTTGCGGTCCTTGCGGTCATCCCGGATGAGGTTGCCGGAGACGACGCTTTCCGAGACGTCCTGCAGGACGATGCCGTCCCCGTCTGAATCCAGGACGCTGTTGTCCTGCACGCGCAGGCGACGGCCTCCTTCGAAACGCACGGCGGCCGGTTGCCGGCGGACGCCGTTTACGACGTTGTCGGAGAAGGACGAATCGACGGTCCGCCGGAAGACGACGCCGTTGCGCTCCGCGAGGTTGTTGCCGTTGACGAGGTAGCGGGGGTTGCGGTCGAAGTTGTTGCCGGTCACGACGACGTTCTGGCTGTCCTCGACGACGAGGTCGCGGTCGAAGCCCTCCCAGAAGGTGTTGGCCGATACGGTCACGCCCCGCGACTGCCGGATCTCGAGGTTCACCTGGACGTCGCTGAAGACGTTGCCCAGGATGGTGACGTGGCCCTCGCGGGTGTGCTCGCGTCCCTCGCGGCGCAGCAAAGAAGGGTCCTTGCCGGCCCCGAGGATGCGGATGTTGGCGGAACCTGGCGCCTTGTGCGTGTGCTGGATGGTGCAGCCGGTGACGGCGACCTCGGCGATGGAGCCGCCTGCGGAATCGAGGTGAATGTTGGCCGAAGGCGGGCCGTTCTCATCGTGATTGGCTTCGATGTCGCAGGTTCCGACGTGCAGATTGCGGACTTCGCCGCCGACGGCGACGATGCCGCCGCCGAGGTTGTAGCTGATGTGGCAGCCGATGACATTGGTCTGGTGCAGGTTGACCTGGTCGAGGAAGAGGCCGACGCCGCGGTTGCGGTAGAGGTTGCAGTCCGAGACGATGAGGTTGCGGTTGCGCACGGTCAGATGGATGCCGTGACGGCATTCCCGCACGGTCAGGCGTGAAAGAGTGAGCTGCATGGTGCCGGTCGCCTCGACGCCGTCCGCTTCAGGATGCGCGCCCAGGATCTCAAGTCCCTGCACGACAGGCGTGCGCTGGGCCCAGGTCTCGGGCTTGAACGACTTCGGCGCCGCGGTGCCGCCGTGCGTGCCGACGATCTTCAGGGCCGGACCGGACCCCTCCATGATGAGCGTGGCGGTGCCGTCCGACGTGATCGCCGCGGCTCCCAGTTTGGCCAGGTCGACGAGGACGGTCTTCGTCAGGCGGTAACGTCCCTTGGACAGCTGGACGCTTCCGCCGGCGTCGACCAGCGCCTGCAAGGCGGCGGTGTCGTCGGCCTTGCCGTCTCCGACGAGCTTTTGGGCCGACAGGGAGCAGGCGAGGACCAGCAGGGCGAGCAGGCTGCGCATGTTCACTTGGAGGTCTTGAGGAAGCCCTCGGCGCCCATCCATTCCGCGGCCGCCTTCGTCCATCCGTCGACGGGGAACTTCGTCTGCCGGGTGCCGAAGCCGTGCCCGCCCTTGGAGTAGACGTGGATCTCCGACTGGATGTTGAGGCGTTTGTATTCTAGGTACAGGCGGGCGGCCTCGACGGGGTTGGTGCCGTCATTGTGGGCTACCACGAAGAAGCAGGGCGGCGCGTCGGCGGGCACGCTGAAGCCTTCGGCGAACTTGGTCTTGTCCTCCTTGTCCAGGAATCCTCCGCCGTAGACGAAGATCGTGAAGTCAGGCCCGCGCGCGTCGTCGATCCCAGCCTTCTGTTCGTAGGTGCGGGGGATGCGGTCCCAGGAGGCGTGGCCGACCAGGTTCGCGCCGGCGGAGAACCCGATGACGCCGACGCGCTTCGGATCTACGCCCCACTCCTTGGCTCTTCCCCGGACGATGCCGAGCGCACGCTGGAGGTCCTGCACGGGATACTGATGACGCAGGGTCTCGTCGGAAGTCGGCGTACGGTAGCGCAGCAGGACGGCGGTCACGCCGATGCCATTGAGCCACTGGCAGACGCCGACCCCCTCGTTGTTCGTGGAAAGGAACCAGTAGCCGCCGCCGGGGCAGACGATCACCGCGGCGCCGTTGGGCTTTTCGGCGGGGTAGACCGTGATGGTGGGTTCGTTGATGAAGGTCTCGCGTCCCGGCTGGTTGCCCTTGGGGCCGATGCGGTCCAGTGTGGCCTTGGAGGGGGCCACGCGCTTCCCGGGCACGCCTTCAGGCCAGAGCGGGATGACGGTTTCGGCGGCGCTGACGGTCGTCGTCAAAGCCAGGATGAGGAACGCGAGGAGTCGCATCGGGGTGCGGTTAGGACAGCACACCTCGTCGGATGTGCCAAACAAAGAAGCGGCCGAGAGGCCGCTTCTTGTGACGGACTGGTCGCGAGTTCAGGCGACGGCCTTGACGTAGATCTCGTTGGCCTTCTTCCAGTCGACGACCTTCCAGAAGGCG
>CAZRPB010000023.1:0-22890 GCA_964601955.1 uncultured Klebsiella sp.
GCGCCCGTCTTCAACCGCACGGTGACCCTGAAGGACTCCTGGGCGAAGCAGGCCGGGAAGTGACCGGGGTCACTTCCCCGAACGCCCGCTGCCGTCTCCGCCCACGTCCCGGACGCCGGCCGAGGGATTGAGCCCGGCCAGCGCCTCGGCAAGACGCCGACGGGCGGCGTCGGCCTCCGCGCCTCCGGCTCCCGAGGGCACGGCGACCTCGGCGAACGGAGCGTCCTTCATGTCGTAGAGCACGCCGGCCTGGTCGAGCTTCCAGTCCGCCTCGCGCACGTAGAAGCTGTTGCTGAGCTGGCAGAAGGCCCAGGGCCGCGAAGAGTCGGATGCGCCCCTGAACCGCGGCACGAGGCTGCGGCCGTCGATGACCCGGCCGGACGGCAGGCCGGCGCCCGCGATCTCGGCGAAGGTGGGCAGCAGGTCGCTGGAGTCCGCGACGGCGGAACTGACCTTGCCGGCCGGCGTGACGCCGGGCCAGCTGACGATGAGAGGCACGAGGGCCCCGCCCTCCTTCATCGAGCCCTTCTCGCCGATGACGCGCCGACCGCTGACGGTCGCCGTCTCCGCATTGTTCTTGGCGCTGCCGTTGTCGCCCATGAAGACGATGACCGTGCCGTCCCTCAGCTTCAGCCGGTCGAGCTCATCGACGAGCTTGCCAACCAGCTTGTCCATGTACGCCACGTTGTCCCGGTAGAGCCTGCGCCTGCGCTCCGACTTCCCCTCCTTGGCCGGCGCGGGCGCGCTGTCGGGGGTGGGCAGGATGTCCCCGTGGACGTGCGAGAGGGAGTAGTAGAGGAAGAACGGGCCGCCCCGCCGGGCCTCCAGCCAGCGCACCGCGTCGGCATGGAGCAGATCGGGGATGTATTCGCCGTCCTTGACCGCGACGGTCTTGCCGTCGACGACGTAGGTGTCCGGGTCGCCGCGCACCTCGCCGTCATCGGACAGGGGACGGGCGGTCCGGCTGTTCCAATACATGCCGCTGCCCTTGAAGTGGAAGTCGTGGTCGAAACCCCACTCAGCAGGCGTGCCGGACGGCGTGAGCTGCCCCCACTTGCCGATCATGGCCGTGGCGTAGCCCACCTGTTTCAGCACGGAGGGCAGCATGACCTCGGCCTTCTCACCCGTCCGGATGACCGACTTGCAGGCGTCCTGTGAGACCGCCCCGGTCCGGAAAGGATAGCGCCCGGTCAGGATCTGGGCGCGGGAGGGTCCGCAGAGCGGCGAAGTGTAGAAGCGGGTGAACCTCATGCCGCCCGCGGCGAGGGCGTCGATGCGGGGCGTCCTGAGGTAGTCGGCGCCGTTGCAGCCGACTTCCGCGAAGCCCAGGTCATCTGCGAGGATGTAGACGATGTTGGGCGGGGCCGCCATGCCGGGCAGGACGCTCAGGCAGAGCCAGGCCAGCAGTGCGCGCAGAGGGGTCTTGATGGGCATGCGGAAAGGATAACCCCCGGCGGGCAGAATGGATGCAAGGAAAGGCCGCGCGCAGGAAAAGTCACGGACGGGGCGCTTTTCAGTCTGGCGGAGAGGGAGGGATTCGAACCCTCGGTACCTTGCGGTACACTGCATTTCCAATGCAGCGCGATCGACCACTCTGCCACCTCTCCTTTGAACCAGACTGAAAGTCCATCAAAGGTGGCCGCCCTGATGCGTCAACCCCGTACTAGGCCCCGACAGCGGTCCGGACGCGCCCCAGGGACGCGGTCTGACGTTCCTGGAGCACGGCCTGGGCCCGGCGCACCTTGGCACGCGCGGCGGCAGGGTCTGCGGCGATCGCCAGCACGGCGGGGACGATGCCCGCATGCCGGGCAGGGTCGTCCATGTCGAACAGCCACTCGGAAAGTCCGATGTCCTTCCACATGACGCCCTTTGAGGTCTGCTCGGCCCAGCGGCAGACGATGGCCGGCACCCCGTTGCCGACGGCCATGATGGGCGAATGCATCTCGTTGCCGAAGAGTCCCAGGCTGCGCACGTAGACGCTCAAGGCCTCATCGGTCAGCCAGTAGTCGGGGCGCCACACGACCCGTGCGCGCACGTCGTAGGGCAGACGGTCGAAGAGAATCTCCTTGCCGAGGAGCATCTGCGTGCGGTCCTCCGGACAGATGAGGACCTTGTGGCCGGTCCTGTTCACGACCTGCACGATGGCCTCGCGCAGCTGCGCATGGTCCGACTCCTTCTTCTCGTCGTTCCTGCGCTGTCGGACCGGATCGAACTTCACGCCGGGCTTCACGCGCCAGTAGGGCGTCATGCGGTAGCGCGGGATGCAGCACAGGAACCGCCCGGGTTCGAGGCCGTTGGCCTCCAGGAATTCCTCGGCACGGGCGTCGTCGCGCAGGTCGGTGGCGAAGGCGCCGTCCGGGCCGAATTCCATCACGGGACATTTCACGCCGCCCGCCCTGGCGGTCTCGAGCGACACCGAATCACGGAAATAGACGAACTGCGCGCCGGTGAGCACCTCGACCGTGCGCGGCTCGGGAGCCCCCTGGGTGATGCCCAGCACGCCGTAGGGCTTCGGGCCCTGCTGACGCCATTGCACGACCTGGGATTCGCCGACGAGGGAGGGTCCGGAGCCGTGCAGGAGGAAGTCATGCTCGGCGTAAAGCTTCGCGACGTCGGGCCTGGGGCTGACGATACGCAGGCGTGGGAAACGCCGCTTGAGCAGGTCCGCGACGCCGTTCTCGACGTTGCTGGGCCAGAGGGTGATCTCGGCCTCGGGCAGGTGTCTCTCCAGCAGCGCGAGCACGCCCGGGGTATGGGCGATGTCGCCGATGTTCACGGTCTGCCAGGAGGAGCGCAGGACGATGCGCGGCGCCCTCCCCTTCGGCACGCAGGCGGCCAGGGCGGACCCCAGGCCCGCAGTCAGGGCGGCGGCGATTAATTCACGGCGCGATCGCATGACGGAGGTCTCTCACGTCCGCGGGCGCCGGGCGAGACGCAATCGCTCAGTTGGCCTTGGGGGCTTCCTTCCTCGGCAGCAGGGCGAGGTATCGCTCACGGTCCTGGGCGACCTTGGCCTTGAGCGGCTCCACCTGCGGCTGGAGGGATTCGAGGGACTTGGCGATCTCCTCGAGATTCTTCAGACGCTGCGGGCCTTCCTTCTCGGCGGCGACGAGCGCCTTGGCGGCGACTTCGAGCGCCTGACGGCCTTCGGCGAGGGCCTTCTCGGCCTGAGCGAGCTCGGCTTGCTTGGCGAGGAGCGGCTTGGAGGCTTCGGCGAGCCGCGCACGGGCTTCGGCCAGGGCCTTCTCCAGAGGAGGAACGCCCTCCTGGGCCGCCTTGACGGCGGCCTGCAGGGGTGCGAGCCCGGCCAGCTGATCCTTCTCAAGCTTGGCGACCGCGGCTTCCTTGGCCTGCCTCTCCTTGATCTGGCCTTCGCGGATGGCCATCAGGCGGTCGAGCTCGGCCTTGGCGGCCGCATGACCCTTCTGAACCTTGGCGGTTTCGGCGGCGAGGGCATCGACCTTGGCCTGCTCGGCCTTGGCGGCCACGTCGGCCGCGGCCAGCGCCTTCTCACGCTCGGCTAGAACCGCGCGCGCGGAGGCGACGGCGGCCTGGGCGGAACGCGCCTTGGCCTTGGCCGCCTCAAGGGACTGGGCGGAGACGCGCTTGCGCTCGAAATACGCCACGGAGAAGAGGGCCTTGAAGCCGCGGGCTTCTTCAAACTCCTTCTGGGCGGAGGCGACGGACGCATCGGCCGACCGGAGCACGGACTCGGCGGTCGTGACCTCCTTGCTCTGGGCCTTGGCGAGTGACTCAGCCTTGGCACGGACACCGGAGGCGGTCGATGCGACGCCTGCCGCGGACTCCTGGGCCTTCTTGGCGACTTCCAGAGACTTGGCCGCAGCCTCGACGGCGGTACGGGCGGCGTTGCGCTGCAGACGGACGGGCTCGATGGACGCGTTGAACTGCTCGACGGCCGCCTTGGCGGCGTTGACGTTCATCTGATTGGTGTTCACGGCCTTCTCGAGGGCGGCCTGCGCCTCGGCGACGGTCCTGATGCGTGACTCAAGACGTCCGGCGGCCTCGGCCTCGGCCTGACGCGGCGCGGAGAGATCCTTCTCCATGGCGGGCAGCGCACCCTTGATGAGGGCCACGGCCTGCTCGAGCGGAGCGATCCTGGCGGCGGCGTCATCGCGAGCCTGCCGGGCGACCGGCAGCCTGGCCTCGGCCTGCTTGACGGCGGCCTCGTTCTCCGTGCGGGCGGCCACGAGGTCGGCGATGTCCGCTTCGATCTTGGCGAGACGGTCCTGCTCGGAGAGCAGGCCGACGTTGAACTGGGCGGCCTTCAGCGCGACGAGGCGCTCCCGCAGGGAGGGAAGCTCGGCCCGCGCGGTACGCGCCTTGGAAAGCGTGGCATCGGCGGCCTCCACCTTGGCCAGGCGGTCCTTGGTGCGCGCCGACTGCTGGAGGTAGAATTCACGCGCCTTGGCGATGTCCGCCATCTCGGACTCGGCCTTGGCCTTGTCCTTGGCGAGCTGCCCCTTCCAGTAGGCCAGCCCCTTGTCCATTTCGGCCACGCGGGCCTCCAGGTCGGTCAGGTCGGCCCTCAGCCAGGCGGCGTTGGAGGAGGATTCGCGGAGTATGTGTAGCTTCTTCTGGAGCGAGTCCAGGTCACCGGCGCGCGCCTTGGCGAGCTCGGCGCGCCGGGCGACGATTGCCGGGCGCTCCTTCTCCGGAACCTTGTCGTGCTTCGCCTTGAGCTCGGCGCGTTCCTTCTCGACGCCCTTGATCTTCTCACGGAGCGCGGCCACGGCGGCCTCGGCCTCGGAGGAGGCCTTGCGGGCGGCGGCCTCGGCGGGCGTGGGCTCCGTCACGGGATTGGCCGCGAGCGAAGCCTCGAGCTCGGCGATGCGCCGCTCGGTCTCCGCGATGCGGTCGGCGATCTTGGGCGGATTGGATGAAATCTGGGCGGCGGCCTGCCCGTTGGTGAGGTCGATGAACTTGATCTCGCCCAGCCAGTTGCCCGAGACCGCGGACTTGCCGTCGTGGAGGGCGACCACCGAGGAGACCACGTCCCCCTGCGGCTGGGATTCGCCGAGCTTCTTGCCCTCGACGGACCACAGGGCGACCTTGCCGTCCTGTCCGCAGGTCACCAGTCGTCCGTCCGGGGTGAAGGAGGCGGCCTCGACGCCGCCGCCGTGCGCGGTCCAGTTGGCGACGCGCTTGCCGGTCTTCATCTCCCAGGTCGAGACCGTGCCGTCGGCGGAGCAGCTCGCGAGCACGTTGGAGTCGGCGCGCCAGGCGAGGCCCGTGACCGACTTCTGATGCTGCCCGAGGTTGAAGAACTCACCGCCGTTGTCGGCCTCCCAGACCATGACGTTTCCGTTGCGGTCGGAGGTCGCGAGGAGGATGCCGTCCGGACTGAAGTCGGCGCCCGTGACCCATTCGGTGTGCTTCGAGATCAGGTAGAGCTCCTCGCCGTTGGTCACGTCGTAGCACTTCACCTTCTTGGTGTTGGTGCCGATGACGACCCGGCGGTGATCCGGGGAGATGTCGGCGGACATCAGCTGATCGAACTCCTTGCCCGCCTCGGCGATGCGCCGTCCGGTGCGCACGTCCCAGACCACGGCGTGGCCCAGCTTGCCGCCGCGGCCGCCGCCAAGGATCAGCAGCGAGCCGTTGGCGCTGAACTTGAGCGAGCGGGCGTATCCCTCGGGGTAAGGCAGGATGCCGGCCAGCTCGCGGGTTTCGGTGTCGTAAAGAAGGATCTGTTTCTGACCTGCGACGGCGAGCAGCGAGGTCCAGGGGCTCGCGGCCATGGCGACGACCGCGGTGGTGCGCGGGGTGACGATCACGGGCTCGAGCAGCACGTGCTCGGGGCGCGCGGCGGGCCCGTCGGGCTTGCCCGCGGAACCGGTCACGGCCAGCTCGACCTTGGGGCGGCTGGACTTGCGCGCGACGCTGTTCTTGGACTGTAGCGCGCCGCCCTCGATCCATTTGGCGAGCGTCGCGAGGTCCTTGGCGTCCAGCGGGGCGCCTTCCGGAGGCATGAACGGCTCCTCCTTCTTGGCGCTGCACGTCCAGAGACGGCTGGCCGAAGGATTGCCCGGGTCGATGACCGCGCCGCCGGAACCGCCGTCCACGAGGCCGGCGTAGCTCGTCAGCTCAAGGCCGCCCTTCTTCTTGTCCGGGTTGTGGCACGAGAAGCACTTGTTCTCGAGGAGGGGCCGGATGTGGTCGTCGTAAGTCAGCTTGTCCTGCGCCTGGGCGCAGACGCTGAGCAAGGCGGCGCAGACGAGGGACCGGCGGCTGAGCGGGCGGACGCGCATCGGTGCGGGGCGGTCAGTGGTTGAAGTAGAACTCCTTGGAGTTCATCAGCGCCCAGAAGGCGTCCTCCAGGACCGCCAGCCGGCTCTCGGGCTCGGCGGCGACCGACTTCACGACGGCCGCGGTCTCGGCGGGCAGCGGACGGCGGCCGAAGACGCGCATGAAGAGCTCGTCCACGATTTCGGCGTCCTTCTTGCCGGCGGCGATCAGGGTCTCGACGACCTTGCCGCGGCGGATGCGCTCGTTGAGGGCGTCCCCGTTCATCAGGTGGAGCGCCTGCGAGAGCGAGGGGTCGGTCTTGACCTCGTTGGAGGCGACCGACTCGCGCTTGGCGCGGCCGAAGGTCGTCAGGAAGTAGTTGGACACCGCGCCGTCCGCGATCTGCACCGCGCGGGCCCCGAGGGGCAGGCCCTGGAACTTGTTCGGGGTCTCGGTGATCTGCGAGATGGCGTCGAGCAGGACCTCGGCGCGGACGCGGCGCACCTGGGAGCGGGCGAAGTTCAGGCGGTCTCCGGCGTTGGTCTCGTTGGGCTTGGAGCTGCGCTGGTAGGCGGCCGAGAGCACGATGTCGCGCACGAGGCGGCGGAAGTCGTAGTTGTAATCGGTCAGGCGCTTCGCGAGCTCGTCGAGCAGCTCGGGATTGGAGGGCGGGTTGGAGATGCGCACGTCGTCGACCGGATCCACGACGCCGACCCCGAAGAAGTGGGCCCAGACGATGTTGGCCAGGTTACGGGCGAAGTACGGGTTGCGCGGGGAGGCCAGCCATTCGGCCAGCACGCGGCGGCGGTCATCGCCCGGCTTGAGGTCAGGCTCCTCGGCTCCGAGGAACTTGGGCTTGACGGACTTCTTCGTCAGGAAGTGCTGCGACTCCCCGCCGCGGCTGTTGAAGACCACGACCTCCTGGGGGTCGTCGGTCGTCTTGCGGCCGATCTGGGCGAAGAAGGCGTTGAAGCCGTAGTAGTCGTCCATCGTCCAGCGGTCGAACGGATGGTTGTGGCACTGGGCGCACTGCAGGCGCATGCCCATGAACACCTGGGCGACGTTCTCGGAGAGCTTCAGGCGGTCGAGTTCGTTCTGGTAGTAGTTGACCGGGGGGACGGACACCGTGCCGCCGCTCGAGGACAGGAGCTCGACCACGACCTTGTCGATGGGCACGTTCTTGCCGATGCGGTCGGCCAGCCAGTTGTAGTAGAGCAGCGCGTTCTTGTAGAAGGGGGGCGCGTTGTTGCCCTGGTTGATGCCGGAACGGATCTGCAGGAGCTCGGACCACTTCATGACCCAGAGCTCGGTGAACTCCTTGCGCTGCAGCAGGGCGTCGACGAGCTTGGCGCGCTTGTCCGGGGACTTGTCGGCCACGAAGGCCCGGATCTCATCGGGCTTGGGGTAGAGTCCCACGACGTCGATGTGCACGCGGCGCACGAAGGTCTCGTCATCGCAGAGCTCGGAAGGCAGGATCCGCAGGCGGTGCAGGCGCTCGTTGACGGCCTTGTCGACGTAGTTGAACTCCTCGGCCTTGGGACGCTCGTACTTCAGCCCCTTGGGGATGACGATGACCTGGGAGGTGATGCTGTAGACGTCGAAGCGGGCCAGCATGAAGGCCGCGCCGCGGTCGCCCGACTTCACGAGGCCTCCCTTGGTGATGGCGGCGACGGGGTCGTTGTTGGAGGTGAAGACGGCGAGGTCGGTGACGTCGCGGTCGGTGCCGTCGGAATACTTGGCGCGGACGGTGATCTGCTGGGTGGCGCCGGGTCCCTCGAGGACGACCTGGGAGGGGAAGATCTCGATGCCGGTGACCTTGGCCACGTCGGCCGGATCGTCCTTGGCTCCGTTGGTGATCCATTCGAGGACGGCCTTGTTGTAGGCGGAGTCGGCGTCGTACAGCTTGTTGCCGGAGTGCGGCACGGCACCCACGGCCTTCTCGATGACGGTGCTTTCCTCGGGGATGGCCAGGTTGATGCGACGACCGACCATCTCGCGGGTGAGCCGGACGTAGTCGCCGGCGGGATCCATGCCGAAAAGGGAGAGGCGGAAGCCGTCCTTGCCGCGGGCGGCGCCGTGGCAGCCCCCGCTGTTGCAGTTGGCCCGCAGGAACACGGGCATCACGTCCAGGCGGAAGGAGACGGCGCGGTCCTTGAGGCCGTCCTTGACCGCGACGGGCGCCTTGGCGGTGAGGCCGCCGATCTGGGCGACGAGCTCGGTGGCGCCGACGTCACCGGCGGCGGTGAGGCTGAATCCGTCGAGCCGGGCGACCTTGCCGTCGGCGACGTTGAGCTTGGCGAACGCGGTCACGTCACGCGTGGTCGCGTCGGAGAAGGTGGCGAAGACGACGATGCGGTGCTGGTCGCGACGGGTCTCGAGCGAGAAGGAAGGAGGGAGGATCTCGAGCTTCTGGATGGTGGCCAGCTTGGCGGTCAGCTCGGCGCGCGCGGTCTCCTCGGCCTTGTCCCGGGCCTTGAGCACGACGCCGGAGGTCCAGACTGCGCCCTCGGCGACCCAGCGGCGCAGAAGGTCGATCTCAGCGGCCGCCAAAGGGCCGTCCTTCGGGGGCATGATGTCGTCATGACCCTTGGGCAGGGTGATGCGCTTCACGATCTCCCCGTCCTTGGGATCCAGCAGCGACGCGCCGCTCTCGCCGCCCTTGGCCATCTCCTCGCGGGTGGTCATGAGGAGCTTGCCCTTCACCTTCGCCGGGTTGTGACACTCGACGCAGCGTCCCTCGAGGACAGGACGCACCTCGTCAAAGGACACGGGAGCCGCGCCGGCCAGGGAGGCCAGGAGCAGCGGAAGGATGGCTGAGAGTCGCATGAAGGGATCAGTTCTTGGCCCCGGCCTTCTCCTGACGGAGCTGCTCGAGGCGGGAGAGCACGACGGGCGCGGGCGCGGCGGGCGCCGCGGCCTTGGGGGCGGCGGCAGGCGCGGCCTTGGCCACGGGAGCGGCCTTGCGGGGAGCGTCGATGCGGAGGGAGGAGCCGAGGGCGATGCGGTGGATGGAGGCGCCCTTGCCGACGGGGATCTCGACCTGGACGAAGAGGTTCTCCTTCTTGCCCACGGGGGAGGCCTCGGTGGTCACGACGTTGAAACGCATCTCCTTGGTGTCCTTCGTGACCTTGATCGGCGCGATCTGGATGGTGTCGGGCACGCCGACCAGCGTGGCGACAGCCTCGCCCTCGAAGGCGCGCGGGGCCTCGAAGTTGGTGGCCATCACGGCCTCCTTGCCGCGCTCGACGGCGGTGAGGGGCACGGCGTTGGCTGCCACGAACGCGTCCTCGGTGCGGATCTCGCAGAAAGGAGCGGCGTTGAAGACGCGGCCTTTGCCGGCGTCAGCCTCTCCCATCACGGTGAAGTTCCATGCCTTGGTCTCGACTCCGGCGTTGGCGCTGAGCTGGAAGACGCAGGAATCGCCGCCTTCGGGAATCGTCTGCTCACCGAGGGACGAGATGCCGGGCGGCGTCCAGGTCATGAAGACGCGGATGGGGCCCTTGAAGCCCTCCTTGCGCTTGGCGACGACCTTGAGGGGCAGCACGCCGTTGCGCACGAGCGGCACGGCGGGCTTCTCGATCTCGAGGGAATAAGGGGCTTCCTCGACGACCGCGACCGGGAGCGTGTCCTCGACGCCCTGGTAGTAGATCACGTTGCCGATGCGCACGATGTCATAGGTGCGCCTCATCTGTCCGACGATCTTCACGGCGGGATCGGCGGACACGAGACGGACGGAGGACAGTCCGTGCCCGAGCGGCGCGTCGGGCGCGGCCTCAAGCAGGAAAGGAACGTTGGGCAGCGAGCCGGGGGCGTCCGCGGTGAGAGCCTTGACGCCGGCAGGCAGTCCGGGCACCTCGAACTTGAAGTCGCCGCCCACGCCGTTGCGGGTGAAGTTGAAGAGGAGGGCCATGCGGCCTCCGCGCGGAACGGCCATGAACTGCCGGTAGCTGGTGTCGTTGACGACGTAGTCGGGCGACGCGAAGGTCAGGCTGGGCTGCGAGGCGACGACCTCGATGCGGTAGACGAAGTTGGGACCGCCGCGCTCCAGGTGGTCGGAGACGCGCACGATGTAGACGCCGTCGGCGGGCACGGTCAGGCGGAAGCGCGAATCGAGACGGCGCATGCCGCCGCCGTCGTCATTGGAGGTCAGGGCCCGGCCGGAGGCGTTGAGCAGGGAGACGGTCGGGTCCAGGGGCGAACCGAAGGTCTGGGCGAAGGCGCGCCCTTCGATGGTCTGCCCCTTCTTGAGCGGAATGCGGAAGAAGTCCACGTCGCCGGGCTTCTCAATGATGCCGTTGAGCGCGTAGGCGGGCGCCTCGGCGGCGAGGGTGCCCTGCTCCGCCGTCTCGTTGGGCTCGGCCTCCAGGGTGTTGTCGAAGGACGAGAGTCGGAAGACGTTGCCCGAGGGCGTGTTCGCGCGGGTGCGCGGAAGAAGCATGAAGTCGGCGTCCTCCTCGGCGGGCAGCTGGACCTCCTCGGTGAAGGATTCGCGACCCTCGACGAAGCGGACCTGCAGCTTGGTGCCGACTTTGCCGCCGGCGGGATAGATGGCGTCAGGCCGCGGGAAGTCGCCGACGTGCAGGCGGTAGAAGGAGTTGGCCGAGCCGCGGTAGGAGGACTCGCGGACCATCACGTAGTACTCGCCGTCGTATTCCGCGACGAAGGAGCAGTAGCCGTCCTGACGGTGCAGGATGGTGTCGTCCGAAAAGGCCTTCTCGAAACGGCCCTTGTCCAGGATCGCCACGTAGGGGTCCATCGCGCCCTGGGGGATCGCGCCGAGACGCAGGGCGTCCACCTGCACGCTGATGCGCTGCCCCTTCTTCACCGTGAGCTTGTAGTAGTCGACGTCCTCGGAGAGCACCACGCCCTCGACGGTGGAGCCGAGCGCGACGGCCTGCGCCTGCGTGAACTCGCTGTTGGGCTCGGCCTCCTCGACGTTGGGGAAGGGGCTGGCGAAGAACTGCCGCATGTGCGACACGCCGGTACGCGTGCGTACGCGGACGACGTGGTTTCCGGGCCGCACGGACTTGTCGATCGACACCATCATCTCGACCTTGCTCGCCGAACGGCTGATCACCTTGGTGACCTTGAAGCCGGGGGTGTAGAAGATCAGGTCCTCGAAGTCGTCGAGGGCCGTGCCTCCGATGGTCAGCTGAAACTCGGAGCCGATCTGGCCTCCGAAGGGCTTCGTGGAACTGAAGCCGGGGTAGGCGGCGCGGGCGGCGGAGGCCGTCAGCAGGAGGAGGGCGAGGAGACGGAGCAGCATGGGCGTGTCAGGCGGGTCGCCCCGCGGACGCCCGCCGCGGGCGGACGACGCGGGGCGCGCGGGTCAGGCGAGCCAGTCGTTCATCACGCGGCCGCCGTTGACGATGTCGATCGGACGTCCGCCGTCGGCCATGATGCGCTTCTCGGCGTTGATGCCGAGGCAGCGGTACATGGTCTTGGCGAGGTCCTCGGGGCCGACCGCGTCGCGGTCAGGCTCGCCGCCGAGGGCGTCGGAGGCGCCGTGGACGTAGCCTTCCTTCATGCCGCCTCCGGCCATGGCCACGGAGAAGACGCGCGGCCAGTGGTCGCGGCCGTTGGTGCCGTTGATCTTGGGCGTGCGTCCGAACTCGGAGCTGACCATGACCAGCGTGCGCTTGAGCATGCCGCGGTCGTGGAGGTCGGTGATGAGGCGGGCGAAGGCCTGGTCGAAGGCGGGCGCGTTGGAATCGAATCCGCCGCGGACGTTGGAGTGGTGGTCCCAGCTTCCGTAGGTGACGGAAACCATGCGCACGCCGGCCTCGACGAGGCGGCGGGCGAGGATGAGTCGCTGGCCGGCGGTGTTGCGGCCGTATTCGTCACGCAGCTTGTCGGGCTCCTTGGAGAGGTCGAAGGCCTCGCGGGCCTTGCTGCTGCTGACGAGGCCGTAGGCGGCCTGGTAGAAGCTGTCCATCGCGCTGATCGCGTCGGACTTCTCGACGGTGCGGAAATGCTCGTCGACGGCGGCGAGCATGCCACGGCGGCGGTCGAAGCGGCTGGCGGTGACTTCCTTGGGGGCCAGGAGGTCGCGGACGGTGAAGTCCTTGGAGGCGGGGTCGCTGCCCAGCGCGAAGGGACCGAAGGCGCTGCTCATGTAGCCGGTGCCCTGCTCGGGAATGGACTGGCTGGGGACGACGACGTAGGGCGGCAGGTTGTTGCGGGTGCCCTGCTCATGCGAGACGACGGAACCGAAGCTGGGGAACTTGATCGCGGGGCTCGGACGGTAGCCGGTGAACATATTGTGGGTACCGCGCTCGTGGGCGGCCTCGCCGTGCGTCATCGAACGGACGACGGTGAGCTTGTTCATGATCTTCGCGATGTTGACGAACTTCTCGCCGACGTACTCGCCGGGGACGGAGGTCTTGATCGGCGTGAAGGGGCCGCGGTAGTCGGGCGAGGCGAAGGGCTTCGGATCCCAGGACTCGTGCTGCGCGATGCCGCCGGGCAGGTAGATGTGGATCACCGCGTCGGCCAGCGCCGGGAAGGACTCCACCTTGGGAATCTCAAGGGCCTGCAGCCTGAGCATCTCGGGCAGACTGAGACCGATGGTTCCGAACACGCCGACCTGGAGGAAGTCGCGACGGCTGAGAGCGGACAGGAAGTCGGGATGATCGCCCTGGCAGTTCTTGTGGAGTTTCATGGTGGGGTGGTTTGGAAGATTACGACAATCGAAAGGCCATTAGGTTGCAACGCGGGGCGCGTTTTCCTGTTTTTCAACCGTCGGGGGAAAGTGTTAATCAGCAGCCGTTTAGGGCGTCAGTCCGGGACCGGGGTGGGGGCGTCCTGACAAAGTCGTTTTTTGCCGTAAAATAGGCCGAAGCGAGTGTAAAAAACCTAGGGAATTACCCCTACAAACCGAACGATTGGTAAAAGCTTCTGCTTTTATTCATAAGTTTATAATAGTCAATGGTTTAGTAAAACAAATGCTGAACTCACCTAAGGTAAACATCCGATGAGCGGTGCCTTTGAAATCCAGGGGGGGCGGCAAACAGGGCTTGGGTTGCAACCATCGGCACTTGGACAAGAAAGGAAGCGCCCTGCGGCCCGCCGTAAAAGGTCCGGTTTCACTTTTCACATTTCACCGATGAGCTCCGTCACCGAATCCACGACCACCCCCAAGGATCCCCGGGCGCTCCCGCTCGGCTTCCGCGCCGTGCTGCTCGCCTCCGCCCTGTTCATCGCCGGGTGCTCGGCCTACTTCTCGGTGCTCGGACTGGGCAAGCTGTTCACGGGGGCCGAGGTCGCGGTGATGGTCATGGCCTCCTCGCTTGAGATCGGGAAGCTGGTCGCCGCGTCGTTCCTCTACCGTCACTGGCACCAGATCGCGGGCGCGCTTCGCTTCTACCTCACGCTCGCGGTGGTCGCGCTCATCGGCATCACCTCGCTGGGCAACTACGGCTACCTGGCCCGCGCCTTCGAGGAGACGGCCACGCGCATCTCCCGGAGCGAAGCCGAGATCGCCGACCTCGAGCGGGCGATGGCGGAGACGCAACGCCGCATCGAGGACGCCAAGGGGCGCACAGTGCGCGTCAGCACGGCCAGCCGCGAGGACATCGCCAAGCTCCAGGGCCGTCTCTCGCAGGCCGAGGAGTCGCTCGCGCAGTCGCTCGCCCGCATCCAGGAACAGCGCAAGGCCCTGGAGGCCCGACGCGCGCAGGAACTCTCGTCGGCCTCCGGCCGCGCCGACGGCCTCGGTTCCACGCTCGCCAAGAGCATCGCGGCCGAGGAGGCCTCGGTGGCCAAGGCGATCGTCGCCGAGGAGTCCGCCATCGCCGCGCTCAACGAACGCATCA
Organism: uncultured Klebsiella sp.; assembly: GCA_964601955.1. Lineage (GTDB taxonomy): Bacteria > Verrucomicrobiota > Verrucomicrobiia > Opitutales > UBA953 > UBA953. The sequence goes on from CAZRPB010000023.1 coordinate 14,061, forward strand.
AGGTGCTCGACCAGGCCGTGGCGGCCTACACGGCGCGCGGCACGACGACCTTCCTCATCTTCGAGCAGGACAACGTGCGCAAGGGCCAGGAGCTGCGCGAACAGCAGAAGCCCGAGCGGGACGCGATCCTCGCGAAGCTGGCGGAATCCACGGCCGCGATCACGAGGCTGCGCGCCGAGGGCGTCGCCCGCGTGGAACGGCTCCGCGCCGACCAGTCCAAGGTCAGTTCGGAGTCGGCCAAGGACGTCGCCTCGCTGCGCGACCAGTTCACGCGCGAGCTGACCCGGCTCGACGACGAGGAGAAGTCCCTGCGCCGCTCAGGCGAGGCCGCGGTGGCGGCGCTCGAGAAGCAGCTCGCCGGACTCCAGGAGCAGGGCCAGACGCGCACGGGCCTGACCGACGCGGAAGTCGAGGGGCTCTACCGGTCGAACCGCGACCGCGCCGCGGAAATCCAGAAGCTCCGCGACGCGATCGCGGCCACGGACATCGGCTCGTACCGGTTCGTCGCCCGCGCGTTCGACACCGAGGCGACCGACGTGGTCAAATGGCTGATGCTCACGCTGGTGGCGGTGTTCGACCCGCTGGCGGTCACGCTGGTGGTGGCCTTCAACATGACGCTGCTGGGGCCGCGCCCCGCGGCCGTCGGCCCGGGACCGCAGCCCGCCGCGGCGACCGCTCCGGCGGCCGCGTCGGGACGCCGCGGACTCTCCCTCGAGACGATCGTCGCCATCGGGGTCGGCATCGCGCTCATCTGGCTCATCGTCTGGCTCGCCTCTCCTGCGGAACCGGCCCGCGACCGCGGGCTTGGCGCGACCGAGCTGATCCCCGGCGACAGCTTCGCGGTCATGACGCTCAGTCCCGGCCTGCTGAGCAGCGGAGGCTCCGGCCTGCCCGACTGGCTCGAGCGCGGCGGAGGCAGGGGCCTCACCGCAGCCGTCGCCGACCTCGCGAAGAACGGTCTGGATCCGCGCGCGGACGTGCATGCCTTCGCCAAATTCCCCTCCGGCGCCTCCGGCGACGGACAGCGCCCGGTGGTGATCTGCGGGCTCGTGCTCAAGGTCGCCGACGCCAATCTCGCCGAATCCTCGCTCTCGCGGCTGACCGACGAGATCGGGGCCTCCCTCCGCGAAGGGGGCGAACGCACGGCCTCCTCACGCAGCCGCTCGATGATCCGTCACGGACAGGGCCGCTACATGGACCCCGAGGGAGGCTTCCTGACCTTCGGCCTCGTGCCGGGCGCCGCAGTCATCCTGGTCGAGTTCGAGGGAAACCCCGCCGCGCCGTGCGTGGAGCATGAGATGCGGCTCGCCCTCGCGCCGACCGCCGCCGCCCGCGTTCCGACGCAGGCCGTCGCCGCCGACGGAGCGCTCGGCCTCTGGATCGACGCCGCCCGCCTCTTCAGCCGCATGCCGATGGACGCGCGCACGAAGGCGCGCTACGAGACGGCGCGCGCCGCCACGGACTTCGAGCTGTCGGTGGCCGTGAGCGCGACGGGGCGCGACTCCCTCTCGGTGAAAGGCTCCCACGTCTATCGGTTCGACCGCTTCAACGTCACCGGAGACCCGATGGCGGGACTCGCCCGCAAGGATGCGCCCGGAGACGCCGACTTGGGCTGGAAGCTTCTCAATCGCTGCGCCGACACGCTCGACTTCGACCCGCTCATCGAACGTCTGCGCTCAGCGCTGGGCGATGACCCCCGCGCAGGTCCCAAGCTGGTGCGGGTGGAGAAATCCGTCACCTCGGCCAGGACGGCCAAGTTCAGCATGTCCGCCAAGTTCGACGCGAAGGCCGGCCCTCCGCTGGTCACGGCGATGCGGCTGATGGCCCAGTGACCTGAAGGGATGCGCGCCCCGGCCGGCATGCTGCTCTTCGCCGCCGCGGCATGCCTGCCGCTGGTCGGCTGCCGCACGGAACAGGGCGCGGGCTCGGTCGAAATCATCGAGCTCATGGGCGGAGGAAGCGGCAACAAGGCGGCAGGAGGAGGCGGGAAGACCCGTCCCGATCCGCAGGCAAGGACGCAAGCCGTCACCCCGACGGCCCCGGCTGCGTCCGCGAGCGCAGCCGCGCCAGGTTACGCGAAGCCAACCGACGTCCGGCCGGCCGTCAGAGGCGAGAGGCGCTCCGAACCGCCCGCCGATGCGCCGGGAAAAGTGGCGGCCGTTTCAATGCGTCCGGATTCGGACGGCAGACCTCCGCGGGCGGCCCCGGGCCTGCCCTCGGCGGAAGTTCAGTCCGCGGCGATGAAGGCCGACGACCGGGCGAGGCTTCCGAATCCGGATGATTCCACCCGCGCCGGACCGCAAGGCCCGCGCACGGGCCTGCCTTCGCCGGGCGAAGTCTCCGCCACGCACGAAAGGCCCGCGGGCAAACTCCCGCTGAGCGCACCGGAACCGAAGGACGCCGCACGCACCGTCGCGACCATCCCGCTCTCAAGCAAGGAAGTCGGCGCCGGCCCCGGAAAGGGCGGCCCCGCCAGTCTGGGACTTCCCGGTCTGGATTCCGCCGACATGAAAGCCAGGGGTGCGGCCGCCAAGATCGGCATGCCCGGACTGTCGGAAGCCGAACGGCGACGGACCGCCGGCGCGCCCCTCGGCCTCGGAGCCGGTTCCGATGCGAAGCCCAGGACCGAGGGAGTGACGAAGCCCATCGCAGTCGGAGCTGGCACGGATGCCGCGGGCAGGACGGCACCCAAGGTCAACCGCATGGACGGGCCCGTTGATCCGAAGCAGGCCGACGGATCCGGCGAGACGCGGCGGCTTCCCGACGGCGTGTCGGGCAAGGATCCGCGTACCGGACGACGCCTGCCCACGCCCTTTCGGCTGACCGACTTGTTTTCCCGAGATGCGAAGACGGCGGACAGGTCCGACGCCGCGGAGAAGAAGTGAGGCCGCGCCTCAGGCAGGACGCAGCACGAGTTCGCGCGAAGGCTCCCTGCCCCGCCCCTCGATCAGCATGCGGCCGGCGTTGAGGCTGACGAATGCGTAGGCGTTGCGGTCCGGGGTCTCCACCATGCCCTGGAAGGTGATGAAATGCACGCCGTCGCGTTCCGCATACGCGCCCGCATGGTCGTGCCCGCAGAGCCACGCGACGACCGAGCGACGACGGAGCGCGATCTCCAGCGCAGCGGGCGCATCCCAGGCGACGTGTGCGCGCGAAGGAAGCACGGGGTGATGCGCCAGCACCACGACGCGCAGGCCGGCGCCCTCGGCCTCCGCCGACAGACGGTCGAACCACCGCAGCTGCTCCTCGCCGAATCCGCCGTTCCAATCGAACGCCTGCGGCGCCTTGGCGGCCTTCAGGCGGGCGAGCTCGGCCGTCGCGGCCCTGCGGACAGGCGAACCCTCGGGGTGCGCGTAGACGCTGACCGCGTTGCTGTCCAGGATGACGAACCGGACGCCGGAAACGTCGAAGACGGCGCGACGGGACGGGATGCCGAGACGGGCCGGCACCTGCGCGACACGCGAAGGATCCACCGCGAAATCATGGTTGCCGAGCACGTGCCTCCACGGAGCCCGTGCGTTCGCAAGCGGCGCCAATATCGCGTCGAAGCTCCCCCAGTCGCGGTCAATCGCATCGCCGAGGTTGACGCAGAAGTCGAGGTCGCGCCGGTTGAAGTCGGCGACGGCCTCGGTCAGCCTGCCCACCGAGGCGCGGTAGCTCCGCCGGCCGCGGTCAGGGATGTCGGCGTACTGCGGATCGGCGACCACGCCGAAGGACGGGCCCGTCGGGACGCGTCCGCAGCCGACGAAGGGCGCCAGTCCGGCCGCGAGCGCCGCGGTCGTCAGGAACCTCCTGCGGTCGGGTCGCACGCGACGCTCAGAGCGCCTGCGCCGTGACGTTGCGGTACTCGACGCGCATCTTCACGCCGCCGTGCACCTGCAATCCGACGGGCGCGGCCTTGGGATAGCCTGCGTCGACGTAGTTCGAGACCTGCTCACCGTTGAGCCACACGGTGTAGGTGTCGCCCTTGGCCTGGAAACGGACCTTGTTCCACTCGCCCTTCTTCCAGAGCGAGGCGACCTTGGGGGCCCAGCCGGACTCAGGGTAGCCGGCCTTGGCGGGCTTGCTGTCGGGGATGAGGCAGTAGAAGGCGCAGGTCATGTCCTTCTTGAGCGAACGGGAGACGCCGATCTGCATCTGGATGTCGCGCTTCCCGGATTCGTCCCGGCGCACCATGATGCCGCTGTCGATCTCGCCCTCGAAGCGCACCTCGCACTCGACGACGACGTCCTTGTACTCCTTCTCGGTGTAGAGCATGGAGCCCTTCTTGTAGTCGGCGAGGGCGGGGTCGTTGAGTCCGACCAGCGCGCCGTCCTCGACCTTCCAGAAGCCTTCGGACGCGGGCTTGCGCCAGCCGGAGAGGTCCTTGCCGTTGAAGAGGGATTCGGCGGAGAGCGTGGACGCGGCGCAGGCGACGAGGACGGAGAGGAGGCGGGGGAGTCTCATGGGGGTGAGCGTGAGATTGCCGCGCCCCGGTCGGGTGTGAAGCCGAAAGCCCCGAACCCGACCTTGCATCTCGGCGGAGCGAACCCTAATTTCGGAAAACCCGCCCCATGAACGCCCTGCGCCTCACCGCCCTCCTCACCGTGTGCTCCACCCTCCTGGCCGCCGAGCCCAAGTATGAACTCCGCCCCGATTTCCTCGGACGTCCCGCCGGCCGCGAGACCATCGGCAACGGCCACGGCGAGATCGCCGTCGACTCCGCCGGCAACATCTACGTCAGCGTGCAGGACGCCAACGCCGGCCTGCAGGTCTACGGCAAGGACGGCAAGCACCTGAAGACCCTCGCCCTGCCCGCCTCGCTGCACGGCTTCGTCATCCGCAAGACCCCCGAGGGCGAGTTCATCTACGGCGCCGTGCTCGCCGAGCAACGCGTGATCAAGTGCCGCCTCGACGGCACGGTGGTCATGGAGATCAAGGCCGACGCCTTCCCCGCCGACAAGGGCAAGGCCAAGGACAAGAAGGGCGCCGACGTGAACGCGCTCAAGCTCACCGGCCTCGACGTGGGCCCCGACGGTGACATCTACGTCGTCGACGGCTACGGCAAGAGCTGGATCTTCCGCTTCGACGCCAAGGGCGCCTTCAAGTCGGTCTTCGGCGGCCCGACCCAGGCCGTGGACGGCAAGGGCTTCGCCAACACGCACAAGATCTTCATCGACACCCGCTTCAGCCCCGCCCGCATCCTCTGCCTGGACCGCGGCAACAACCGCATGTTCCACCTCGACCTCGACGGCGGCAATCCGTCGATGATCGCCAAGGCCGGCCTCCGCAACCCGTCCTCGGCCTCGTTCCACGGGGACCTGATGTGCGTCGCCGAAATCGCCGGACGGGTGTCGGTCTGGGACAAGTCCAACCGCATGGTGGCCGAGCTCGGAGCCAATGACACCAAGGGCCAGACGAACACGCCCCGCGTGAAGCCGACGGACTGGCGCACGGGCGTCGTGACCTCGCCGCACGGCATCACCTTCGACAACGACGGCAACATCCTCGAGACCGAATGGAACATGTTCGGCCGGGTGCTGCGCTGGGACCGGAAGTGATCGGCCGCGCGCTCAGGCTGGTCCTCGCATGGGGAGCCCTCGCGCTCCCCATGTCCGTGTCCGGACACAACGGCGAGGTGCTGGTGGCCCGCCTGACGCTGCGCGCCGACGGCTCCTGCGCGATGCGGGTCACGGCCGACCTGGACGCCAACTACCTGATCCGCGACCAGGCCAGGATGACCGAGGCGATGGCGGACCTCTTCCTGCTCTCGACGGACTCCGGCACGGCGCCGTTCACGCGCGAAGCGGGCGGACCGTCCTTCACGGTCTCGACGAAGCTGGAGACGGATTCGCCGTTCCAGCACACGCCGGAGGAGCTCGCCAAGACCTACCGGCTGCAGAACGCGGAATGGGAATGGACGCCCGCGGAGCGCAACTTCGTGATCCGCATGCCGGAGGCCAGCCCCCACACGGTGCTGCTCTGGATGCTCGACGAGAAGAAGCCCGGTGAGAAGTCCCGTTGGACGATGATGGTCGCGGGCGACGAGTCGCCGCTGATCACAGCCCACGAGGCGACCTCAGGCACGGACCGAAGCAACCGCTGGACCTACATGGCCTTGACGCTGCTCGCCATGCTCGCGGGCTGGCTGGCGGTCCGTCGGCTCGCAGGCCGGTCGGCGCGCTGAGGCTCAGCCCACGACGGCTTCGACGAAGCCGCCGCGCGCGTCGAAGTGCGGATTGTGGCCGCTCTCCGGCAGGGTGACGACGTCAGCCGACGGGAAATGCGCCCGGATGGCGGCAAGGTCCTCGTCGCGCACGTAGCCGGACTTGCCGCCGCGGATGAAACGCGTCGGTCCGCCCCACGTCTCACCCGGGGCCAACGGATTGGCGAGGATCGCCGGCAAGGAGCGCGTGAGGGCCTCGCGGTTGACGGTCCAGCGCCAGCGGCCGGACCCGTCCTGCCCGAGGTTGGTGAGGATGAACTGCCGCAGGCCCCAGTCGGGCACCGTCGCGGCGAGACGCGCGTCGGCGTCCTTCCTCGAGGACACGGCAGCGAGGTCGAGCAAAGCCATGGCGACGAACTCGGCGCGCAGGCGGTCCGGATAGGCCCGTGGCGCGATGTCCACCACGGTCAGCCGGGAGACGAGCTCTGGACGCTCCATGACGAGACGCATGGCCGCCTTGCCTCCCATGCTGTGGCCGACGAGATGCACCGGCCCGCCGAACGTGCGCGTGATGAGGTCGGCGACGTCGGCCGCGAGCGCCGCGTACGAACAGTCGTCATCCCAGGGGGACGCGCCGTGGTTGCGGAGATCGACGGCCGACACGCGGAAGCCGCGTGACGCGATCTCGGCGCCGGCGGACTGCCAGTTGCGCGAGGATCCGAGCAATCCGTGGAGCACCAGCACGGGAGGCCCTTCGCCTCCGAGCTCGCGCACGACCAAGGGGAGCGCCTGCGGCATCGGCGGAGTCAATGCCGCCGCGCTCACCGGGGTCGAACCGAATCTTGCGGAAGGAGGCCGGCGCGCCATCGTCAGCCCCATGCGCTCACTCCTGCTCCCGCTGCTGCTCGCCGCACACGCCTGCGGCGCGATCGAGGTCGTCCGCCTGCCCGGCGCCGAGGACCTGCACGAGCCCTTCAGCATCGCTTTCGACGCCCGAGGCGACGCCTACGGGGTTGAGTTCCAGCCCGCGAACCGCGTCTTCAAGCTGCACGGAGGCAGGATCGAGTACGTCTCCGGCGTGAAATGGGACAGCCGGGGCAAGACCCCGAAGCCGCCGGCCCCCGCCAAGCCGCTGGACTTCGCGCCGGCCGTCTACAACGGCATGCACGACATCGCCATCGCTCCCGACGGTTCCATCTACCTCGCGGACAGTTTCCAGCACCGCATCGTCAGGCTCGACCCGAAGACGCACGTCGCCACGCCCTTCGCCGGCACGGGCAAGTCCGGCTTCGGCGGCGACGGCGGGCCGGCCGAGCGGGCCCAGTTCAACGTCACGATGTGCGGCACGCTCAGCCCGGACGGCGCCTTCATGACCGTCGCGGACATCGGCAACCACCGCGTGCGCCGCATCGACCTCAGGACCCGCGTCGTCACGACGCTCGCCGGCAACGGCAAGCGCGGCCTGCCCAAGGACGGCGATGACGCGCTGGACGCCCCGATGGGCGACGTGCGCGCGACCTGCGTCGCCAAGGATGGCACGGTCTACGCGCTGCTGCGCGGCGGCAACGCGCTCGTGGCGGTCAAGGACGGGAAACTGGAAGTGGTCGTGAACAAGTCGGGCCAGGCGGGGCCGGCGACCGACGGCCCGGCGGCCGAGGCCACGATGCGCGGGCCGAAATACGTGACGATGGACGCCAAGGGCAACGTGCTCATCCTCGACACGGAGAACCACTGCCTGCGTCTCTTCGACCCGGTGAAGCGGACGATCCGCACCATCGTGGGCGACGGAAAGAAGGGCTCCGCGGTGGGCGCGGATTGGAGCGGCACGCAGCTCAACCGCCCGCACGGGGCCCGCATCGGTCCCGACGGACGGCTCTACGTCTGCGACACCGAAAACAACCGGTTACTGGTCGGTCCCGCGCCCTGAGCGCCCCGTATTCGGCTTGCATGCCCCAGCCCTGTCCCTGTCCGTAGCCCTGTCCCTGTCCCTAGCCCTGTCCCTAAATAGGTTTGTCTCCGGGATGAGGGCGGGGTTGTTTCACCGGTCCTCCTCAGAGACATGTCCGCCTCCGGCTCCAGTCGCGCACCGTTCGGCCCCCGCTCCTTCGTCGGGGCCCACACCGCGCTCGTCACGCCCTTCCTCGATGGGAAGGTCTGCTGGGAGGACCTGCGCCGGCTGGTCGACCTGCAGATCGCGGCAGGCATCGACGGCCTGGTCTCGGTGGGCACCACGGGGGAGTCGCCCACGCTGGATTACGACGAGCACGTCGACGTGATCGCCCGCACGGTCGAGCACGCGGCCGGGCGGGTCCCCGTCATGGCCGGCACGGGCTCCAACTCGACCGTCGAAGCGCTCGACCTGACCCGCCGTGCCGACGAGGCGGGCGCCGACGCCTTCCTGCTGGTCGCCCCCTACTACAACAAGCCCAGCCAGGAGGGGCTCTTCCGTCATTTCTCCGCCGTCGCCGAGGCCACCGCCAAGCCGATCATGCTCTACTCGATCCCCGGACGCTGCGGGGTGGAGATCTCGGTGGAGACCGTGCTGCGCCTGCGCGCGAAGTTCCGCCACGTCATCGGCATCAAGGAGGCCGGCGGCCAGGTCGAGAAGGCCGCGCGCCTCGTGCGCGAAGCCGATCCGGAATTCATCGTCCTCAGCGGCGACGACTCCCTGACCCTGCCCTTCGC
>CAZRPB010000024.1:0-22334 GCA_964601955.1 uncultured Klebsiella sp.
AAAAAGGAGGCGGCTTGCATACCCCTATGCAAGCCGCCTGTTTTTTACTGCTTTATCTTACTTACCCCATTGTCCCGTAGGACAAATTTAATACCTGATACCGTGCATTTAATCCTGATCGGTTCAAGTGAAATCCGCATCTTTTTAGTCACCTCCGTAAGTGACTGCCCCGCAGGGCTTTGAAATTGGGTGCAGGGGTAGGATTTGAACCTACGACCTTCAGGTTATGAGCCTGACGAGCTAACCGGGCTGCTCCACCCTGCAATCAGTGGGAGAGGCATACAAAGGGGCTTCTGCCAGCCTCCCGCAAGTCATTTCTCAAGGCGCGCTGGGGAAGGAAATGGGTTGATGCACTTCGGCGGCGCTCAATGATGGTAATCCCCCTTCTGCGATGAGCGAAACCCCGCCCCCGCCCCCTTCCGGCGACGCCCCTGAGGCGCCTTCCGCCAAGAATGAGTCCGTCGTCACGGTGCGTCCGCGTGGCTCCTTCTGGCGCCGTCTCGGCGGCGAAGGCCTGACGGTCTCCCTTGCGATCCACGCCCTGCTGGTGCTCCTTGCCGCCGCCTGGGTGGTCTCGGAGATCACGACCACGACGAAGAAGGACCCCAACACGTTCGCTACGGGAGCCGGCGGCGGCAGCGGTGGCGAGCGCGTGAACAATCAGCCCCGCAAGGTGCAGCCCAAGAACGTGAAGAACATGGCCAAGACCACGGCCCGTATCACGTCCAAGAGCTCCACGTCGTCAATCGCGCTCCCTGACCTTCCTCCGGCGGCCTCCATGTCATCGATGATCTCGGGCATGATGGGCGGCGGTTCCTCCAAGGGCTTCGGCGGCGGATCCGGCGGCGGCATCGGTGCCGGACGCGGCATGGGCGTCGGCGGCGGCAAGAACTTCGTTGCCAAGCCGATGATGGGCGCGCAGGTCTTCGCCCAGAGCATCGCGGTCTACTTCGACTCGTCCGACTCTCTCATCGACTACCTCGACGCGGTGCAGTCCGAGATCAAGAAGTCCTTCCCTGACGCGGACGTCTTCATCTACGAGCAGCCGGCCATCACGATCCAGGACGGCGACGTCGTGGGCGGCAAGGACTTCATGAAGGGCAAGGTGCGTCCCGCTCGCGGCGTGAACACCAATACGAAGCGTCCTGACGGCAAGACGCTCAAGCCGGTCACTGAGCCCAAGTCGCTCTCCGGCAAAGGCCGCACGTTGCTCACCCGTTACGACCAGCACTTCAGGACCGGCCGTCTCGGCGCCTGGCTCGACATCATGCGCGAGGAGAAGTCCTATGACGCGCTGGTGGTGTTCACCGACTTCGCCGACTACGGCCTGACGCAGATCCGCGTCAAGGGCGTCAAGGCGGAGAAGGGCTTCGCCCCTACGCCCCTCGTGCTTTTCTCCGACGACACCAACTACGGGGTCGGACGTGGCGTGGACAACCGCAAGCCGCAGGAGAAGGAATGGGAGCAGGATTGGATCAAGTCGTTCTCGCCCCAGGCAAACGGGCCCAAGCTCTACATCTTCACCACCCGCAACAATCCCGGCGCGTTCATGACCTCCCTCGCCACCGCCTCCGGCGGCTTGGTCACGAAGATCAACCCCGCCAATCTCGGCAAGGGTGACTCCAAGGCGCCCGGCGTCACGCAGGGCGCAGGTGCGGTCAAGCCGGTCCGCTGATCCCGTCAACGGTCTCCGTTGAAACGGAAGGGCGTTCCGCCCAGGACGTCGGCGCTCGTCAGCGTCGGGCACCAATGGCGCTCGACGTGCTCGACCATGAGGCGCGTGCCCTCGAAGTGGCTCACCTTGGGGTCGCGCTCCGGGTTGTACATGGTGTCGGTGAGGTCCCGGACGAGCAGGGTGCGGAAGCCCTGGGAGACGAGCTGCCGGATGCCGAAGGGCCGTCCCAGCACGCACATGTTCAGGTGCACGCCCATGATGACGGCAGTGTCCCTTCCTTGCGCGACCATCAGGTCGTAGGCTTCGCGGCTGTCGGTGATGGCATCCCCGGGCCGGATGGACAGGGCGGCGATCTGGCGCTTCCACGGATAGGGGTCGCCGGGCTTCCACGTCCGCGGGCCGTCGCAGCCTCCGTCCGTGTCGTCGATGGGCAGCGAGCCTTCGCGCTCAGGCATGAGTCTCACCCAGCGCTGCAGGGGGGTCTTGGTGGGCGCCTGAGGCGCCGCCTGGGCCAGCTTGCGGCCCGGCGTGCCCTCGTAGAACTTCATGGTGTCGCTCGGGCAGTGGATGATGAGCACGCCGCGCTTCCTGAGTTCGTCCAGGAGGGCCTCCATCCGCGGCGCCATCTCGGCCACCCTCGCCGCGGCCGCCGGACAGGTGTGGGTGTCCCACATGTCGCAGACGATGGCGGCGGAGCGGGCGGGATCGATGGTCTCGCGGCGGAGCGCCGGCGCCGCCTTCAGGTCCTTGGCCCTCGTGCGGGCTTCGACCTCGAACGGCGCGGCCGTCAGGGGCGACGTCATCAGCACGGCGGCGAGCAGCAGGGCGGAGCGCATGACGGCAGGCTGTCGCCCGAGAACGCGTTCACAATCTGAAAGGTCCCGCCAAGGGGGAGTCCTCATCCGGGCGGGAGCTGTCCGACCCAGGGTACTGCGGTTGAGGGACGGGCGTCTCCGTGGGGATGCTTTTCGGATGGTGACGGACCTACTCTTCCGGCGGGCGAGGCGTGAACGCGACTGGCGCGGCGCGCTGGTCTCGCTGTCCTTGCATGCGCTCCTCGTCCTGGCCGCCTGCTGGATCGTGATGCGTGAACCCGCCAGGCAAGGACGTCCCGCGCCAAGCGCCTACGTCGGTCCCGGGGGAGGCGCCGCGCCCGCCGTCCCCCATCGGGTCGAGAGGGTGAAGAAGCCTCCGGCGAAGAAGCTGCCCAAGCGCATCGCGGCCGTGGGCAGGCCCGCCGGGGTGAGGCTGCCTCCGCCCGCGCCCATGGCCTCGGCGCAAGGGTCTGCCTTGGAGTCGCCGCTTTCGGGCCGTACGGGAGGCAAAGGCTTCGGCTCGGGCTCGCCTGCCGGCGTGGGCGCAGGGCCGGGCGTCGGGGCGGCGCGCGCGTTCAGGTCGGTGATGGGGCTGCGTATGCGGGCCACCAAGGTCGCGGTCTACCTCGACTGCTCCGGCTCGATGCGGCCCTATCTCCCCAGGGTGGAGGCCGAGATCCGTTCCCAGTATCCCGACGCCGACGTGTTCCGGTTCGACGGCGCCCGCATCGTCGGGCTCGACGACCGAGTCGTCCACGGCCGCGGATTCACCGGCGATCCGCCCCGGCTGCGTGAGGAGCCGACGATGACCGACCCCGCCACGCTGACCCCCGCCGGACGCTCCGCATTCCTGTCCCTGAGGCCCGCCTGCGAGAAGGGCTCCCTCGGCGCATGGATCGACCGCATGCTGCACGAGCCCTATGACGCCTTGGTGGTGTTCTCCGACTTCCAGGACGGCGTCCGCATCTACCACCGCACGCCCAAGGGGCCGCGGCAGGTCTACTCCGACAGCGCCTATGCGCCCATGAAGGGCGAGGTGCGCGCCTCGTACCGCTGGCAGTCGGCGTGGCTGGAGGCCTTCGGGAGGGCCTCCCGCGGCCGAGGCCCCCGACTCTACCTCTTCAGCCTTCAAAGGGAGCCCCAGGACCTTTTGCGTCGCTGCGTGGAGGCCTCGGGAGGGGGCTCGGTCGCGGTCGGCTGGCTGCGGCGCAAGGCCCGCTGAAGGCTTGGCGGTTGCGCCGGGCGCCGGCGGCGATTGGATGGGGGCATGTCCCCGTTCGTCGCCGAGCATCGCGCCCAGTTCGCCGATACGGATGCCGCAGGCATCGTCCATTTCTCGACGATGTTCCTCTGGGTCGAGGCCACGGAGGAGGCCCTCTTCCGTGAGCTGGGCATCCCCTTCCTCAGGCAGGAGGGCGCGCGCACGTCAGGCTTCCCCCGGGTGAGGGTCGAATGCGACTACCTCGCTCCCGTCCACCGGGGCGATCTCGTTTCCGTCTCGCTGACCCCCGCCGAGATCGGCGACAAACGGCTTGCCTGGTCCTTCAAGGCCACGGTGGACGGGCGACCCGTCGCCAACGGATCCCTGATCACCGTCTACGCCTGGCGGGAAGGGCAGGGCGCCATGGCGGCCGCGCTCGTCCCGCTTGAGATCAAGACGGCGCTGCAGAAGCGATTCGGCGTCTGATCGATGTCGCCGATCTTCCGGACATTCCTGAAGGTCGTGGCGGCGGCCGGCGTCATCGCCTGGATCCTCGTGCTGGACATGGTCGGCGCGGCGATGCATTCGGAGACCACGCTTTTCTCCGGGCTCATGATGGCTCCGCCGTCGTTGCATGCCGACGAGGCCGTGCAGTGGTCCCTCGCCAAGGACGCCGCCGCGGGCGCCGCTTACAGCGACGGCCAGGACAAGTTCCATGGGCCGGCGCTCGCCCTGGCCGCCAGGGGCGTCTTCGCCCTGCGCGGATTGAAATTCGACGACGCCATCGAATCGGACCTGCGCTTCGTCCCGTTCCTCTTCTATCTCCTCGTCTGCGCCGCCCCTCTCGCCTTGCGCGGCGTCTCCTGGCCGTTGAAGGCGTCGGCCGCCGTCATCCTGTTCCTGAGTTCGGCCGGATGTTACTTCGGCCAATATTACATCCAGGAGTCCTTGCTCGTGGCGGGCTTCGTCTGGGGGACGCTGCTCTGGATGGAGTCCGCCGATGATCCGCGGCCCGGGTGGAAGCTCGCGCTCGCCGGCGCCGGTTTCGGACTGGCTCTGGCCTGCAAGGTGACCGCCGCCGCCTACCTGGGCGTCCTCCTGCTGGCGCTGCTCTTCCTCGCCCGTGAGACCCTGACTTGGCGTCGGACCGTCTGGGCGGCCGCTGGAGCGACCCTGGTCTGGCTGAGCCTGCAGACATGGCTGTTCACCGACATGAACGGCGTCGCGGCCTGGGGCCGTCAGTTCTGGCGCTCCTTCGGCGTGGCCTCCGGCAATGAGGACACGCTTGCTCTGACCAATCCCGGCTATTGGTGGGTCGTCGGGCTGTGGCTGGCGCTTCTGGTCGCGATTCGCCTTCGGCGCGCCGGGCCGCGTTCAGTCCGGGACGTCCCCCTGGCCCTGGCCGTCGGCTGCTTCCTGTTCCATCTCGCCCTGCCTTACAAGACTCCGTGGCTGCTTTTCCTGCCCGTCTGCCTCAGCCTCGCCGTCATCTGGCCCAGGCTGGCCGAGGGGTCGGCCCTGAGTCGGAGCTTCTCGGCGTTCCTCGCGACGGCCTTCGTGTGCGCATCCGCCCTCGTGCTTGAGCGTCATACGGACACCCGCTTCCATGGGAACGGATTCGCCCGGGAGCTCGGAGCCTACCGTCGGTCATGGGAGAGGGCGAACCCCGGAAAGGATTTCTACGTGGCGGTCGACGGCGGGCATTACTGGCCGCTGCCCTATTACCTCCGTGCTTTCGAGGTGGGCTACGGCGACTTCGAAGGTGCGGAGAGGGCGCCCGTCAGGATCCTGCAGGCGCAGGACGGCAGCCGCCCGGCCGTGCCCGGCCGCCGTACCTATTCCCTGAGCATGCGTGCCGGCGAGCAGTTCTGGGTGCTTTTGCAGGAGGGCCAGGGCGTCAGGGCGGAGCTCGATCACGTGACCGGCCTGCGGTAGGCCGCTGGTTGCCAAAGCCGTCCGAAACGTTTTCTTCCTGAGCAGGCATGGAATCCACCCCCAGCATCCACAGCTTCTCCCATGACGCGCTGGGATCCAAGTTCTGGGTCCGCATCGCCGACGAGGACGCCGTCTACGCGCGCAACGCAGCCGAGGCCATGTTCCAGCGCCTTGACGAAATCGCCCGGCTGGCGCCTGACGCGGAAGGGAGTCCGGTCGCCGCCGTCAACGCCCTCGGCCCCGGAGCCACCTGCCAGGTCTCGGAGGACTTCCGTTCCCTCTGGGATTTCTCCTCCACGTTCCGCGAGGACACCGGGGGAGCCTTCGACTGCGCCGCCGGCCCGCTCTTCCAGTATTGGAAGGCGCGGGGCGACCGGCCTTTCGATTCCGATGACGACGCCTGGGCGGACGCCATGAAGGCGAACCGTGAGGGCCTGCTCACCGCCGAGGGCGATGTCGTCACGTGCGTGCGAGCGGGGCGCCGGCTGGACTTCGGCGCCGTCATCCGGGGCTTCGCCTTGGACCGCATGGCCGACCTGCTGGAGAACACCTGGGGCGTGCACCGGGCCCTCATCATGGCGTCCGGCTCCGTGACCCTGACCCTGGATCCTCCCGGCGATTCCAACGGATGGCGCATCGGCGTCGGTCCGGACAAGGAGATGCGGCTCTGCCGCTACGCCCTGGCCAGCCGCAATCGGCCGCTGATTGACGCCCGGTCGGGCACGCGGGCCGTTCCCGAGGGCCCCGTGAGGGCGCTGGCGACTTCGGCGCTGGAAGCCGAGGGCATCGCCGCCGCCGCGGTGCTGTTGAGCGCTCCTGAGGTCGAAGACCTGGTGAACCGCGGTTGCAGCCGTGGCGCCTGGCTCGCCGACGGCACCAAGACCGGCTCCCTCGGCTACTACGAGATCACCGACCGCGCCTAATCAAGCAGCTTGGCGATGTCGTCGAGCAGCTTCTCGCGGCCGTCGGAGAACAGATAGGCGTCGGACCAGAGTTTCCTCTGCGCTTCGGACAGCACGTCCTTGGGCGGGCGACGCGTGGCCATCAGCCTCCGGAGGTAGGTCTCCAGGTCACCCGCCAGGGCGGGCGTCTCCAGTTTCAGCCGCACGATCTGCATGAGCACCGCCTGATTGGATTCGTTCATCAGGTGGGCCCGCACCAGCACCTCGTCGGCCTCGGCCGTGCGCCGGGCCGCGATGAGCTTGCGGGCGGCGGAAAGCAGGAGCTGGGGCGGAGCCTTGGGGTTCTCCAGCGTGCGCCTCAGGTTGATCATGCCGACCTCGGGCTGCCCGTCCGCGAAGTAGGCCACCGCCCGGAGGGCCTCGAAGGCCGTCCGCGTCTCCGGCAGCCACTGCTCACGTTCCGAACGACGGTGCAGCTCATCGAGGGTGAGGATCGTCTCCCTCACCCGTCCCGCGTTGATCATGCATTCCACGTGCACGAGCACGAAGCGTTCACGGTTCGGAAAGCGTCGGGCCTCCGCATGGCGCATCATGCGGGCCGTCAGGGCCGTGTCGGCGGTGTCGTTGCCGAACCGCGCCAGGTCGAGCATCGCCTGCTCCTGCCCGCCGAACTCGCGCAGGCAGCGTTCGACCACCTGTTCGCGCCGGGCGCGGTTGGCTTCGCCGGGCAGCAGGTAGAGCGACTGCACGACGGGCGCGGAGCGCGTCGGGGCGCTGATGGCGAGCAGCTCGAGGCAGTCGCGCGCGGCGGCCAGGTTGCCCGCCTCCTTGTGCCAGCGCGCCTTCATCTCGAGCAGGGGCGCGGCTGAGGGATGCAGGCTCAGGGCCTCTTCCAGCCGCTTCCATGCTTCCGGACGGTCGCCCGACTCCCAGAGCGTCTGGCAGTGCAGCAGGTAGCCCTCGGCCGTGGCGGTGAGGCCGCGTTCCCGCATGAAGGCGAGCGCGGCAGGGTAGTCGCCGCGGATGAAGAGGGCCTGCGCCTTGGCCAGCTCGAGTTCGGCGCGCACCTCGGCGGAGAGCCCCGCGTCGGGCAGCAGCCGGTCGGCGGCGGCCATCACGCGGGCGTCCTGGTCCATCATCTGGCATCGCTGGACGAAGTAACGCACATGCTCACGGTCCCGCTTGGCGAATTCGAGCGACTCCTCCAGCAGCTGGTAGGAGTCGAGCGGCCGACCGAACGCGAAGAAGAGGTCGGCGCACAGGCGCTGGGCCTCCAGATTGGCCGGGGACATCTGGGCGCCGGTCCCGATGAACTTGGCGAACTCGGCGTAGTCCTGGCGGGCCAGCGCCGCCTTGGCGATTTCGACGTAATACTCGCCCTTACGCCGCAGGTGGGCGTCCCGGCCGGGACGGGAGGGCGGGGTGAGCAGGCGTGTCCGTGCGCGCACCCTGGCCTCCTCGGCTGAGATGAACTTCCCGGTCACCCACTCACCCACGCTGTCAGGCAGGTATAGGTACATGTCGGACCGTCGCGTGGTCGCCACGCCGTTGATGTATTTCTCCTTGAAGAGGTAGGCTTCGGAGGAGAGCGCCCAGAGCGCCAGGAGCGTGAGCGGAAGCGCCACCGCCAGGCGTCGCCAGTCAGGCCGGTAGCGTTTCTGGCGGTAACCTTCGATCTCGACGATGATCAGGCCGAAGAAGAGCCTGCCACGGGACCGGTCTTCCGCCCGCTGGCCGTAGACGAAGTGGGGCTCTTCCGGCATTCCTGTGATTTTCCCCGTCCCTCGCGGACGGGCAAGAGCCGATTGGTTCAGATGAGCGCGGCGGCCCTCTCCCCGGATGATTCGGGAGGCAGGCAGCTGCGTCCGACGCACACCTGCCAGCCCGACGCGGCCTCCTCGGCGATCAGATGGACGGGTCGCCAGGGCAGCGCGTGCGGCCGGGCCGTGGCGTCTCCCAGCGCCGCCTTGCGGAACGATTCCCAGTCGGACTGCGGGGCCGCCTTCACTGTGACCATGCCGGTCGCCTCGCGTACGAGGCCTTCGAGGGCGTGCGCGACGCCGGCGGGCACGTTGCGGCAGGCGCCGCCGTAGGCGCCCGCGTGCTCGGACAGTTCCTCCGCCCAGCCGCCCTCCGGATCGAGCGTCCCCAGCGCGGACAGCACATGGATGAGCGATGAGTTCGCCGCCGGCGTGGCGTTGTCGAACCAGTCCTTCTGCCTGACGGCCAGGTCCGGCCTGCCGTCCTCGGTGAGGAACCAGCCTTTCTCCATCGGGTCGCGGAAGCGTCCGCGGGCGGAGCGCATGATGTGCGTCGCCTCCGACCTCAGACGTACGGCGTCCGTGCCGCCCGCCCAGGCCGCGGTGGCGGCGACGGCGAGCAGCGCCTCGGCCGTCCACACGTGGTCCGTCAGGGGTGCGGACGGTCTCGCGGCGAGGGCCTTCTCCGCGCCGGCGGCCGCCTCCGCCGCCAGGGCGTGCCAGTCCTTCCGGCCGAAGACCCAGGCGGCCTTGGCGAGGCCCGTCGCCAGCAGGGCGTTCCAGCCCGGCAGCGGTCCGTCGTCGCGCGCCGGCTGCGGACGAAGGTCGCGCGCGGCCAGCAGCCGTGCGCGTTCGGTCGCGAAGCGCGCACGAAGCCCCGGCTGCGGGGCGAGCCGCAGGACGTTCGATCCCTCGAAGTTCCCTTTCTCCGTGACGCCGTAGGCGGCGGCGAAGGCCTCGGCTTCCGCTCCGAGGACCTCCCGCAGCTGAGCCGGGGTCCAGACGTAGGTCGTGCCTTCGTGATGGTGCGTGTCGGCGTCGAGCGAAGAGGCGAACAGGCCGCCGCCGACCGCCATCTCGCGCCTCAGCCATCCGACCGTCTCCTCGCAGACCGCGGCATGCAGCGGATCGCGGTAGCGCGCCCAGGCCTCGGCGTAGACGCCCAGCAGCAGCGCGTTGTCGTAGAGCATCTTCTCGAAGTGCGGCACCGTCCACGTGCGGTCCACGCAGTAGCGATGGAAGCCGCCGCCGACCTGGTCGTACAGCCCGCCGCGGGCCATCGCGCCGAGCGTGACGCTCAGCGCGGAGTCGAGCCGGGCGGAGAGGGCGCGGTCCGACGCCGCCGCGGCGGTGTTGCGGACCGAGAGCAGGAAGCCGAGCGTGGAAGGGGAGGGGAATTTGGGCGCGCCACCGAAGCCCCCGTGCTCGTCATCGTGGCGGGCGCAGATTTCCCTGGCGGCCGTCAGCAGCAGTTCCGGCGTGGGCGGGTCCCCGTCCGCGTCGGGGGCGCGCGTCATGTGGATGAGGTTGCGCGCGATCGCGTCCGCATTCGCCTCCAGTTCGGTCTTGTTGCGGTGGTAGAAGTCCGAGACCCGCATGATCAGCTGCGGCCAGGGCACCGTGCCTCCGCCCCGGTCCTCGGGCGGGAAGTAGGTTCCTCCGAAGAAGGGCCGTCCGTCCGGCAGGCAGAAGCAGTTGAGCGGCCAGCCGCCGTGGCCCTGGACCATCTGCACCGCGTCCATCATCAGCTTGTCGACCTCGGGCAGTTCCTCCCGGTCGACCTTCACGCAGACGAAGTGCCGGTTCATCAGGTCGGCGATCCAGGGCTGTTCGAAGGACTCCCGTGCCATCACGTGGCACCAGTGGCAGGAGGAGTAGCCGACCGAGATCAGCAGCGGCCTGTCCTTGGCCGCGGCCTCCGCGAAGGCCTCCGGACCCCACGGGCGCCAGTCGACTGGGTTCTCCGCATGCTGTCGCAGGTAGAGGGATCTCTCTTGGGCCAGGCGGTTGGGCACGGGAGCACCCTTGCGGACCTGCCGTCGGGTGCAACAAAGACCGCAGGTCCGTGGGCTTGCGGCGTCCCCGGGGCGGCTCCAAGGTGTCCCGATGCCGCCGCGCCCCTCACTCGCACGAGCCCACGCCGGGCCCCGGAGGGCGGCCGTCTCCGTCCGGTCATGAGTTCGATCCGGGTGCTCGAAGACAGAGTGGCCAACCAGATCGCCGCCGGCGAGGTGGTCGAGCGTCCCGCGGCCGTGGTCAAGGAGCTCCTGGAAAACTCCCTCGACGCCGGCGCGACCCGGGTGGTCATCGACTTCTCCAGGGGCGGCAAGGCGCAGATCGTCATCGAGGATGACGGTCGCGGCATGACTGCCGAGGAGGCCTCCCTCTGCCTCCTGCGTCACGCCACCAGCAAGATCCGTGTCGCGGCCGACCTCGACCGCGTGGCCACCTTCGGCTTCCGCGGCGAGGCGATCCCCTCCATCGCCAGCGTCTCCCGTTTCACCCTCCAGACCCGGTCCGCCGGGGAGCCTTCGGGCACCGAGGTCCTCGTCCTGGGCGGACGCACGGTCCATGTCCGCGACCACGGCATGGCCGTGGGCACGCGCATCGAGGTCGCCAATCTCTTCAACCCGGTGCCCGCGCGGCTCAAGTTCCTCAAGACCGATGAGACCGAGTCCGCGCACATCGTCCGGCTCGTGAGGCTCTACGCCGTGGCGCATCCCGCCGTCGGCTTCCTCCTGCGTGAGGACGGGCGCGAGATTTTCCGTTCTCCCGGGGACGCGCCGCTGCTCGACCGCGTGCGGGAGATCTGGGGAAGGCAGGTCGCGGAGGAAGTGACGGTCATGCCCCCTTTCCAGCGTGAGGGCATGCGTCTGACCGGATTGCTCGGCAAGCCCGGCGTGAGCCGTGGCACGCGCCAGGACCTCGTCACGGTGGTCAACGGCCGGCCGGTCGACAGCCGCACGATGGCCTTCGCCCTCACCGAGAGCTACCACACGCTCATTCCCAAGGGCAGGTATCCGCTCGCATTCGTCTTCCTGGAGATCGATCCGGCCTGGGTCGACGTGAACGTGCATCCCGCCAAGCGTGAGGTGCGTTTCCGCGATGAGGCCAAGGTCAGGGGCTTCATCATCGGATCCGTGCTCGCCGCCTTGCGTGCGCGGGGAGGCGACGGACTGCCCGTCGAGACCGTGCCGGCCTCCGTCGCCTCCGCCGAGGCGATTCCTCCGGCCTCTCCGGCGTCCGCCGTGGTCTCGGCGGCCGGCGGTACGGGGGCCGTCGCTCCCGGCCCCTCGGCTCCCGGCGCGCACGTTCCCGGGGCGGATTCTCCCCGTGCCGCCCCTTTGCGCCTCGGATGGAGGCTCGTCGGCCGTGTCCGTGAGGACCGGGTCGTCTTCGAGACGCCTGCGGGACTCGTGGTCCTGGACCTGGGGGCCGCCCACCAGCGGATTCTTTACGAGGACATCCTGGCCCGTTTCACGACCGGAGGCGCCGTCAGCCAGGCCTTGCTGGTGCCGATGGCCCTTGAACTCGAACCGCTGCCCGCCGCGGTCCTGAAGGAGAGGGCCGGCCTCCTCTCCGCGGCCGGTTTCGTCTTCGAGGAATATGGTCGCAACTTCTGGCGTGTCGCCGCGCTGCCTTCCTGGCTGGAGACCGCCGCCGCGGAGTCCTTCATCCGCGATCTTCTCGCTGAGATGGCCCGACGTGAAGGTGATTTCGGTCGGTCCGAGCTCGCCTACGAAGCGCTGGCCAAGGTCGCCGTGCGCGGCGCCCGCCGACGTGGCGACGCCATGTCCGACGCGGAGGTCCTCGCCCTGGCCGAGGCGCTCTTCCGCACCTCGCAGCCCGGGTCCTGCCCCCGGGGCCGCCGGACGTTCATCGAGTGGACCGACGCCGACCTCGGCCGGCGGTTCGGCTGATCAGCGCCGCCCCCGACGACGTCCCTTGGGCGCGGGCTTGCCCGTCCGGAGCGCTTCGATCTGGTCGCGCAGCGCGGCCGCTTTTTCGAACTGCAGCTCGTCGGCCGCGGCCAGCATCTCCCGTTCCATGTCGGCCAGCACCGCGGTCACGTCCCGGTCGGCCGTCCCTTCGCCCACCGCCAGCGCCTGCTCGGCCTCGGCTTCGACCAGGCTCTCCTCGATGCGGCGCGTGACGCTCTTCGGGGTGATGCCGTGCTTCAGATTGAAGGCTTCCTGGCGCTTGCGGCGGTCGCCGCAGACCGTCAGCGCGCGCGTCAGCGAACGCGTCATCACGTCGGCGTAGAGCAGCACCCTCCCTTCGACGTGACGGGCCGCGCGTCCCGCGGTCTGTACGAGGCTCGTCTCACTGCGCAGGAAGCCCTCCTTGTCCGCGTCCAGGATGCCGACCAGGCCCACCTCGGGCAGGTCGAGCCCCTCGCGCAGCAGGTTCACGCCGACGAGCACGTCGAAGGCGCCCGTGCGCAGGCGGCGCAGGATCTCGACCCGTTCGATCGCGTCGATGTCCGAGTGCAGGTACTCCACCTTGAGCCCCTGTTCGCGCATGAACGCCGTCAGCTCCTCCGACATCCGCTTCGTGAGCGTGGTGACCAGCGTGCGCATCCCGCGCGCGGCCGTCGCCTTGGCCTCGCCGATCACGTCCTCGACCTGGCCCGTCGTCGGCCGCACCTCCATCACCGGGTCGAGCAGGCCCGTCGGGCGTATGACCTGCTCGGCGATGACCTTTGAGACCGCGTATTCATGCGGCGCCGGGGTGGCCGAGACGTAGACCGTCTGGCCGACCACCTGCTCAAATTCGTCGGGACGCAGCGGCCGGTTCTCCAGCGCGGAGGGCAGCCGGAAGCCGAACTCGACCAGCCTTTCCTTGCGGGCGCGGTCCCCGTGGTACATCCCGCCGATCTGCGGCCAGGTCACGTGGCTCTCGTCGATGAACGTGATCCGGTCCTCCGGGAAGAAGTCGAGCAGACAGCAGGGCCGTTCGCCGGGGGCGCGGCCCGAGAGGTGCATCGAGTAGTTCTCCACTCCCGGGCAGAAGCCCGTCTCCCGGAGCATCTCCAGGTCATGCTCCACGCGCATGCGGATGCGCTGCGCCTCGATCAGCCGGTTCTCGCGCTCGAAGCGCGCCACCTGCTCCTCCAGCTCCTGCCGGATGGCCTCCGTCGCCGACTTCAGCCTTCCCGGCGCCGTCACGTACTGGTTGGCCGGGTAGAGGTCGAACTTCTCGAGCCGGCGGCCCGGCCGCACGCTGACGGGATCCAGCTCGCGGATGCCCTCGAGCGCGTCCCCCCAGAACTCGAGCCGCACCGCCGACTCCATGTAGGCCGGCCAGACGTCCACCGTCTCGCCTCGGGCCCGGAAGGTGCAGCGCTCGAGCACCGCGTCGTTGCGCGAGTACTGGTTGGCGACCATGCGCGCCAGCAGGTCGTCCCTGCGCAGCGTCATGCCGGTCCGCAACGGGATCATCGCCGCCAGGAAGTCTTCGGGCGAGCCCAGTCCGTAGATGCAGGAGACCGAGGCCACGACGATGACGTCGCGCCGCGAGAGGAGCGCGCTGCTGGCGCTGATGCGCAGCCGCTCGATGTCCTCGTTGATGGCGGCGTCCTTCTCGATGAACGTGTCCGTCTGCGGCACGTAGGCCTCCGGCTGGTAGTAGTCGTAGTAGCTGACGAAGTATTCGACCGCGTTCTCGGGGAAGAAGCGCTTGAACTCCCCGTAGAGCTGGGCCGCCAGGGTCTTGTTGTGCGAGATGATGAGCGCGGGCCGCTGCCGGCGCGCGATCAGGTTGGCCATCGTGAACGTCTTGCCCGAGCCCGTCACGCCGAGGAGCGTCTGCCTCGCGTTGCCGGCCAGCAGCGACGCGTCCAGGGCCTCGATGGCCGCGGGCTGGTCGCCGGCCGGCGCGTGCTCGGAGTGCAGGCGGAACTCCATGCTCAGCGGGGCAGTCCCCGGACGAGCCAGGCGGGATCGACCTCCGAAAGGTCCTTCACGATGCGGTGGGGCTTCTGCGCGGCGAGGGCCTCGGGCGTGTTGGTGGTGGCGAGGGCCACCGTGACGAAGCCGCCGGACAGTCCGGCCTGCAGTCCGGAGAAGGAGTCCTCGAAGACGAAGGACGAGGCGGGGTCGCCGCCCGCGAGCGCGCAGGCCTTGAGGAACACCTCCGGGTCCGGCTTGCCCTTCGTCACGTCCTCGCTGGCGACCGCGCCCGCGAATCCGTCTCCGAGGCCGGGGAAGAGCTCGAAGGAGAGCAGGAGGTTGGCCCGGGGCGTCGAGGTCCCGATCACGCAGGGCACGCCCAGCCGACGGAGGCCGGCGGTGAGCTCCATGACCCCGGGCAGCAGCCGGATCTCGCCGGTGCCCGCGGCACGGCCGCGTCTCGCGTGCTCGCGGTAGAGCGCTTCCTTGCGGTCGGCCAGCCGGCGGATTTCCGCCGGGTCGCGCGACCAGCCGAGGATCTCCGGGATGATGAACTCGTTGCGCTTGCCGAAGCCGCGCACGAAGTGGTCGGGCGGGAGGGGCAGGCGCTCCTGCGCGGCCAGTTCCTCCCAGGAGAGCTCATGGGCGCGGGCGGAATCGATGACGACACCGTCCCAGTCGAATACGGCGACGGCGCGGCCCATCTCAGTGCTTGTCCCAGGGCAGGGTGATCTTCACCGGTCGGTGCTCCCAGACGTTCATCGGCTCGAACATCTGGCCGGGCGCGAGGATTCCGTTGGGGTCAAGCGCCCGCTTGACCGCCAGCATCGCGCCCACCTCGGCGGGCGTGTGCTGGAGGCGGAGGAAGGGGGACTTCGCGATGCCGATGCCGTGTTCGCCCGTGATGGCTCCGCCGAGCTCCACGACCTTGGTCATCACTTCATGGATGGCCGTCTCGGCCTTGCGCCGGTGCTCCGCGTCGTCGCGGTCGTACATGATGTGCACGTGGAAGTTCCCGTCCGCCGCGTGCCCGAAGGTCGGCGTGGCGAGTCCGAGCCGGTCGCGCAGTTCCCGGGTGTAGCGGATGAGCGGCACGTAGCTGCGGAAGGGCACGACCACGTCCTCGTTGAGTTTCGCGTTCCCCAGGGCGTACATCGCCTGCGAGCAGGTGCGGCGGATGTCCCACAGCCGTTCGGCTTCCGCCGGATCGTCGGTCTCGCGCGAAGCCGCCGCGTGCCGGGCGATCCATTGCCGGGCCTTGGCCGCGTCGTCCGCGAGCGCCGCCGGATGACCGTCGAGCTCAAGCAGCAGGACCGCGTTCGTCTCCTCCGAGCCCAGTTCGGCCGACGTGAAGACGCGGGCGCCGCGACGACGCTCCGCCGCGGCCACGGTCTGCGTGTCCAGGAATTCCAGGACCGCGGGGTTGAGGCGCAGCCGCATGAGCTCCGCGGCGGCCTCGAGCGCGCCCTCGTCGGTCCGGAAGGCGACGAGGAACGTGCGGCGTGCGGCGGGCAGGGGCACCAGCTTGAGCGTGGCCGAGGTGATGACCCCGAGCGTGCCCTCGGAACCGATCCAAAGGTCGCGCAGGTTCAGTCCGCTGACGAACTTGCGCAACGGCGCCGCCCAGCGGACCTTCTCGCCGGTGGGCAGGAATCCTTCGAGGGCGTAGACGTGGTCGCGCACCACGCCGTACTTCGCGGCGCGCAGGCCGCCCGCGTTGGTGGCGATGTTGCCTCCGATGCTGCAGTGCCTGATCGAGGACGGGTCGGGCGGGAAGAACAGCCCGTGCGGTTCCGCCGCGTCATTGATCCTGGCCGTGATGGCGCCGGGCTGCACCGTGGCCATCGCTGAGACCGGGTCGATCTCGATGCGGTCCCAGTGGTCAAGGTGGATCACCCAGCCGCCGCGGATCGGCGAGCTCGCGCCCGTGTTGCCCGTCCCGCGGCCGCGGACCGTGACGGGCACCCTGTGCCGGTTGGCCAGGCGCAGCACGACGCCCACGTCCTCCTCGGCGGCGGGACGCACCACCGCCTCCGGCATGAAGGAGAGCCGCATGTTGTCGAACGAGGCCGCGAAGCACGTCGCCTCGTCCGTGAGGACCCGGGACGGGCCGAGGGCCCGCAGGAGCTCGGCGGTGGCTTCGGGATGGGTCTGGACGGGCGTCGTCACGCCACCACCAATGCAGGGTCAGCCCAGTTCGGCAAGCCACGCCGCCGCCTCGGCGTCGGAGGGCATGCGCCAGTCGCCGCGGGGCGAGAGGGCCACCGAGCCGACCTTCGGGCCGTCGGGCATCGCCGAACGCTTGAACTGCTGGGAGAAGAAGCGGGACAGGAAGGTCCTGAGCCAGTGGCGCAGCGCCTGGGCGTCGTGCTTGCCGGCGAAGGCGTGCTCCGCCAGCCAGAGCACCTTGGCCGGCCGGAAGCCGTTGCGCACGACGTGGAACAGGAAGAAGTCGTGCAGCTCGTAGGGGCCCACGATGAGCTCGGTCTGCTGCGCGATGGAGCCGTCGGCGCCGGGCGGGAGGAGCTCCGGGCTGACCGGCGTGGCCACGATGTCCTCGAGGACCGTGCGCTCGGGGCCCACGTGGCGTGCGTGCGCGGCCCACGACACCAGATGCCGCACCAGGGTCTTCGGCACGCCGATGTTGACGTGGTACATCGACATGTGGTCCGCGTTGAACGTGCACCAGCCGAGGGCGGCCTCGGAGAGGTCGCCGGTGCCGATGACGAACCCGCCGATCTGGTTGGCGGCGTCCATCAGGATCTGGGTGCGTTCGCGGGCCTGCGCGTTTTCGAAGGTCACGTCGTGCTTGCCCGCGGGATGGTGGAGGTCGCGAAGGTGCAGTTCGACCGCCGGTCCGATGGGGACCTCCCGGGACGAGACGCCGAGCGTCTCCATCAGCTTGAGCGCGTTGAGCCGCGTGCGGGCCGTCGTGCCGGGGCCCGGCATGGTCACGCCCACGATGCCCTTGCGGTCCAGGCCTAGCCGTCCGAACGCCTC
The DNA here is from genome assembly GCA_964601955.1 of uncultured Klebsiella sp. Classification (GTDB taxonomy): domain Bacteria; phylum Verrucomicrobiota; class Verrucomicrobiia; order Opitutales; family UBA953; genus UBA953. The sequence goes on from CAZRPB010000024.1 coordinate 17,180, forward strand.
CAGCGTGACGAGCAGCGCCAGGGTCGAGTCGAGGCCGCCGGAGACGCCGATGACGACGTGCTTCGACCCCGTGTGGCGCAGGCGCCGCGCGAGGCCGGTCGACTGGATGGCGAAGATCTCCTGGCAGTGCTCATCGCGGCGCTGGGCGTCCGGCGGCACGAAGGGATGCTGGCTGAACCTGCGGCGCAGGCGGGGCGTCTGTCCCGCGGGGTGGCCGAGTTCGAAACGGACCTCACGGAAGGCGCCGTCGGCCGGCGTGCCGAAGAACGTGCTGTTGCGGCGGCGCTCGGCGGCGAGCCGGTCGACGTCGACCTGCGAGACCAGCAGGGCCAGGTCGAAGCGGAAGCGTTCCGACTCACCCAGCACGACGCCGTTCTCGGCGATGAGGCCGTGGCCGCTGTAGACCACGTCGGTGCTGGATTCGCCCGCGCCGGCCGCGGCGTAGACGTACGCCGCCAGGCAGCGCGCCGACTGGGACCTGACCAGGTCGCGCCGGTAAGCCGCCTTGGTCAGCAGCTCATCGCTGGCCGAAAGGTTGCAGAGCACGGTCGCGCCGGCGAGCGCCTGCGCTCCGCTGGGCGGTTCGACGGCCCAGAGGTCCTCGCAGAGCTCGACGCCCACGACGCAGTCGGGGGCGTCGGCCGCCCGGAAGAGCAGGTCGGTCCCGAAGGGGACGCGCGCGCCGAGGAGTTCGATCTCCTTGCGGCCCGCCACCCGGGCCGAGGCGAACCAGCGCTGCTCATAGAACTCGCCGGTGTTGGGCAGGTGGGTCTTCGGGATGACGCCGAGCGCCTTCCCGTGGGAGACGAAGACCGCGGCGTTGAAGAGACGGCCGTCGACCTCGAGGGGAAGGCCGACCAGCGCGCTGAGTCCGAGCCTTTGCGTGGCCTCGGTGACGACCCCCAGGGCCCTGAGGGCGCCCTGCAGGAGCGTCCGTTGCCCGAAGAGATCGCCGCAGGTGTAGCCGGTCAGGCAGAGTTCGGGGAGCACCACCAGTTCCGCGCCTTCCTGGGCGGCCTTCTCCAGGGACTGCACGCAAAGCAGGCCGTTCGCCGCCGGATCCGCCAGCCGCAGGGCGGGGGAGGCGGCGGCGACGGTCACGAACCCGTTCTGATGTAGACGGTTGGACATCGGCGACAGTGCAAACTCCATGTTCACCGTTGACCCTTGGCGGAGCAATCCGAAAGGTCAGCCGTCTCGCTCCGAAACGGGGAAACATGGCCAAAACAGCGTTGAAAGAAGTCCGGGTGTTCTCACCCGCCACCGTGGCGAATGTCGCCTGCGGCTTCGACGTGCTCGGCTTCGCGATCGAGCGCCCGGGCGATGAGATCGTCGCCCGCCTCTCCACGAAGCCCGGGCTGCGGATCACCTGCATCACCGGAGACGACGGCCGGCTGCCTCTCGATCCGGCCAAGAACACCGCCGGCGTGGCGGCCCTGGGCCTCCTGCGCCATCTCGCCCGTCCCGAGCTCGGCGTCGAACTTGAGATCCACAAGAAGATGCCTTTCGGCAGCGGACTGGGCTCCAGCGCGGCGAGCGCGGTGGGCGGGGCGTTCGTGATCAATCACCTGCTCGGCTCGCCCTTGAGCCGTCGGCAGCTCCTTCCCTTCGTCGTGGCAGGCGAGGCCGCCGCGGACGGCGCCTGGCACGCCGACAACGTCGCTCCCTGCCTGCTGGGCGGCATCACCCTGATCCGTTCCAACGCCGAGCTCGACGTGATGGACGTGCCCATTCCGGACCGACTCTGGGCCGCCGTCGTCCATCCGAACATCGTCGTGCTGACCAAGGTGGCCCGCGAGATCATGCCCCGTCAGGTGCAGCTCGAGACGTCGACCCAGCAGAGTGGCAACCTCGGCGGCCTGCTGTGCGGATTCTTCAAGTCGGACTACGGGCTGATCGGCCGTTCCCTGCATGACCTCATCGCGGAGCCTCACCGTCAGCGCCTGATCCCGGAGTTCTACCGCGCCAAGCGGGCCGCCCTGGAGGCCGGCGCGCTCGGCTTCTCCATCTCCGGCGCCGGACCCAGCGTCTTCGCGCTCTGCGAGGGCGAGGAGACGGCCCGCCGCGCCGCCGAGGCGGTGGCCGCCGTCTTCACCGCGGCCCAGCTGAAGGCGACCCCGTACGTCTCCCGCATCAATCCCCAGGGCGTCCATGTCGTCTCCGAGTCCTGAGCTGGAGTTCGTCTCCACCGCGAATCCTTCCCTCCGCGCCGGCCTGCGCGACGTCCTCCTTTCCTCCGTGCCGGAGGGCGGCGGACTCTGGGTGCCGGTCCGCATCCCGAGTCTCCCCTCCGGCTTTCTCGACGGCCATGCAAGGTCCGGCTACGCCGCGCTGGCCGAGGCGGTGATTGCGCCTTACCTCGCGCGCGACCTGGGCCCCGAAGTCCTTGGCGACCTCTGCCGGGAGTCCTTCAACTTCCCCGTGCCCCTCGTGCGACCCGAGGGACTGCCTCCTTCCGTCGCGGGCCGCGCCTCGGTGCTGGAGCTTTTTCACGGACCTTCCGCCGCCTTCAAGGACTTCGCGGTCAGGCTCCTCGTCCGGGTCACGGCCCGGGTGCTGTCCGCCGAGCATCCCCGGTTCACCATCTTGGCCGCCACTTCCGGCGACACCGGCGGGGCGGTCACCGAGGCCTGTGACGGCGTCCCCGGCGTCCGTGCCGTCGTGCTCTACCCCCGCGTCGGGGTGAGCCCCGTGCAGGAGTCGCAGATCGCGCGGCGACGGCCCAACGTCGTCGCGCTCTCCGTCGACGGCACCTTTGACGACTGCCAGACCCTGGTGAAGCGGGCGCTGGCCGACGCGTCGCTCCGCCGCGGCGAGCCGCTGCTGACCGCCAACTCGATCAACCCCGTGCGGCTCATCGCGCAGGTGCCCTTCGCCTTCCATGCGCGCCGTCTGGTGCCGGCCGGCCGTTCCATGGCCGTCGTCGTGCCTTCGGGCAACCTCGGGAACGTCGGCGCCGTCCAGCTTGCGCGCCGCATGGGCCTCGACCTGAGGGCGCTCGTGGCCGCGACCAACGTCAACTCGCCGCTGCCCGAGCTCTTCCGCACCGGAGTCTACCGCCCGCGCCGGTCCGCGCCGACCTTGTCCAACGCGATGGACATCGGGGCGCCCAACAACCTCGACCGCCTGCTGGCGTGGCGGGAGGGCGGCCCGGCGGTGACTTCCGTCACCGTGGACGACGCGCAGACCTTGGAGGCCATGCGCCGCGTGCGCGCGGCCGGCGGCTACGTCATGTGTCCGCACACCGCCGTCGGATGGAAGGCCGCGGAGGACCTGCTGGCCGTCCCTGGCGCGCCGGACGAGGCCGTCGTCTTCGGCACCGCCCATCCGGCGAAGTTCCCCGACGTCCTGCGGGAGGCCTTCGGGGACCCCGCCGTCTCGCGTTTTCCCGGCGAACTTCCGCCGCCGGCGCCGTTGAAGGTCGGCAACGACTTCGCCGCGCTGCGCGACGTGCTGCTTTCCGGAGCCGGCCGCGCCTGAAAAGAAGAAGGCCGGCTAAGGCCGGCCTTCGCGGGGCGACGTGCGGATCCTCACTCCGTCTCGGAGACCGCGAACGTGACGTTCGTGATCTCCGCCCGGGCCAGCACGTCGAGCACGTTCATCACGCGCTCGTAGCGGGCGGCTTCCTCGGCCTGCACCGTGATGAGCATCTTCGTCTTGGCCTGTTCGGCCGCCTTGCGCATCTGGACCATCTGGGAGTAGAGGCCTTCGAGCACCCGGTCCTGGGGGGCGCCCAGCGGATCTTCGTTGAGCGTGACTTCGCCTGATTCCGAGATGCCGATCGTGACCTCGTCGGGCAGTTCCGTCTCCTGGGCCGTCTCGGCGTTGCCGGGGAGCGTCGTCTTGAGCTCGTGCTCCACCTTGACCGCTCCGGCCATGACCATGAAGAAGAGCATGATCACGAAGACCACGTCGATCATCGGGGCGATCTGGAAGCCGGGCGCGGCGTCGGGGGCCATTTCTTTCTGTTTCATGGCTTATTCCTCGTGGTTGAGGCCGGAGAAGGCGATGTTGTCGATGCCGGCCTCGGCTCCCCATTCGAGGGCCTTCGAGATGTACTTGGCGTGACAGTTGCGGTCGGCGCGGATCAGCAGGCGGAACTTCTCGTTGCCGCCCTTGCGACGCTCGAGCTCCTTGGAGATTCCGTCCTTGTCGTTCGGGTCGAGCTCGCGGTCGTCGAGCTTGTACTTCGCCTGGCCGGTGGTCGCGTCCCACGAGATGTTGATCAGTCCGGCCGCCGCCTTGTCGTCACGCTTCACGCCGTGGCTGGCCACGGGGAGCGAGATGTTCTTGTCGACCTTGAGCACCTGCGAGGACGTGATCGACATGAAGAAGATGAGGAGCACCAGGAGCACGTCGATCATCGGCGCGACCTGGAATTCCGGCTCTCCGTCTCCGCCTCCGCCTCCGCCTGCCATGGTGCTGGGTTTCCCGGGGGTTCAGGGGTGGACGCTCAGGCCTGAGGCTGGCTCGCGGGGGCCGCGTTCCAGTCGGGCTTGGCGGCGTAGATCTCCTCGTCACCGATCTTGTGTCCGGCCACCTCGTCGTACGGGAAGGCGCGGAACAGGCCGCCGACCACTTCCTGGACGTCATGGATGCCGTTGGTGATGCGGTTGCGGAGCAGGTAGTAGGCGATGAACGCGGGGATCGCGATGAAGAGGCCCGAGGCGGTCGCCACGAGCACTTCGCCGATCGCGCCCGAGAGCTTGGAGGGGTCGCCCACGCCGGAGGAGCTGAGCGTCTCGAAGGCGCTCATCATGCCCGTCACCGTGCCGGTGAGGCCGATCATGGGGGTGCAGACCCCGATCACGGAGAGGTAGGAGGCGCTGCCCATCAGGTCGCCCTGGACGCGGGTGACTTCGGAGACGATGGACTCCTCGGTCATGTTCTTTCCGTCCGGGGTGAGGGCCACGCCGGCGCGCACGACGTCGCAGATCGGAGAGGCGTTGGACTTGGCGAAGGCGTAGGCGCCGACGTAGTTGCCGGCCTTGAAGAGCTCGCGCAGCTGGGTGACGTGGTCGGCGGGCAGCAGACGCTTGCGGCTGGTGCTGATGAAGCCCTGCACGATGAACCAGATCATGAAGACCGAGGCGAGGGCGATGGGGTACATGACCCAGCCGCCTTCATGGAACAGGTCCATGAGGGTCTTCTTGTG
>CAZRPB010000025.1:0-21822 GCA_964601955.1 uncultured Klebsiella sp.
GACGACGACCCCGCACGGCTCGCCTTCGTGAACTTCATCCGCAAGACCTCCGCCAACCGCTGATTTCATGCGCCTCCGCCTCCTGGCCCTGCTCCCGGCCGCCGCCCTCTCCGCAGCGCCTTCCGACCCGATGTCGGAGAGCGCCGACCTCATCGTCTACGGCGGCACCTCCGCCGGCGTCATCGCCGCCGTGCAGGCGAAGAAGATGGGCCGGTCGGTCATCCTCGTCGGACCCGACGTCCACCTCGGCGGGCTGTCCAGCGGCGGGCTCGGCTACACCGACACGGGCAACAAGGGCGTCATCGGCGGACTCGCCCGCGACTTCTATCACCGCATCTGGACGGAATACCAGAAACCGGGGACCTGGAAGTGGCAGAAGCCGTCGGAATACGGCGGCAAGGGACAAGGAACGCCGGCAGTGGACGGCGAGAACCGCACGATGTGGATCTTCGAGCCCTCGGTGGCCGAGCGCGTGTTCGAAGGCTATGTGCAGGAGTTCGGCCTGACGGTGCGCCGCGACGAGTGGCTCGACCGTACCAAGGGCGTGGTGCGCAAGGACGGACGGATCGTGTCCATCACGACGCTGTCCGGTCGCACCTACTCCGGAAAGATGTTCATCGACGCGACCTACGAAGGCGACCTCATGGCAGCCGCGGGCGTATCCTACCACGTCGGACGCGAAGCGAACTCGGTCTATGGCGAGGAATGGAACGGCAACCAGGTCGGCATCCTCCACCATCGCCACCACTTCGGAGCCGTGAAGCGTCCCATCAGCGCCTACAAGGTGCCGGGCGACCCCTCCTCCGGACTGCTTCCCCGCATCTCAGCCGATCCGCCCGGCGTCAGGGGGGAAGGCGATCGGCGCGTGCAGGCCTACTGCTTCCGCTGGTGCGCGACGGACCACCCGGACAACCGCGTGCCCTTCCCGAAGCCCGCAGGCTACGACGCAACCCAGTATGAACTGCTGGCCCGAGTCTTCGAAGCCGGTTGGCGCGAGACCTTCCACAAGTTCGACGACGTGCCCAACCGGAAGACGGACACGAACAACCACGGACCCTTCAGCTTCGACAACATCGGGATGAACTACGACTACCCCGAGGCCTCCTACGAACGCCGCAAGGAGATCATCGCCGAGCACCGGACCTACCAGCAGGGGCTCCTGTGGTTCATCGCCAACGATCCGAGGGTCCCGGAAGAGGTGAGAACGGAGGCGAACCGCTGGGGTTTGCCGAAGGACGAGTTCAAGGACAACGGTCACTGGCCGCACCAGATCTACGTGCGTGAGGCCCGCCGCATGACCGGCGCCTTCGTGATGACCGAGAACGAGCTAACGAAACGCAAGCCCACCCCCGACTCGGTCGGCATGGGCAGCTACACCATCGATTCGCACAACGTCCGGCGCTACGTCACGCCAGAGGGCAACGTACAGAACGAAGGCGACATCGGGGTCGGCATCACCCCCTACGCGATCGCCTACGGCGCCCTGGTGCCCAAGGCGTCGGAATGCGCCAACCTCCTCGTCCCGGTCGCCTGCAGCGCCAGCCACATCGCCTACGGATCCATCCGCATGGAGCCCGTCTTCATGATTCTCGGACAGTCCGCGGCGACCGCGGCTGCCATGGCCATCGAGGCCGGCTCCGATGTGCAGTCCGTCCCCTACCCCGCTCTGCGTCAGAAGCTGCTGAAGGACGGACAGGTGCTGGAATACGACGGTCCCGTGAAGCTGCCTAAGTCAGCCCGGTCCGTGAAGGCCGTCCTTGGAGTGACCGTCGACGACGAGGAGGCCGTGCTCACCGGCGAATGGCACGCCAGCTCGGCCAACTCCGGTTTCATCGGCATGGGCTACCGCCACGACGGCAAGGGATCCGCCCCGATGTCCGCCAAATTCATCGGCAAGCTGCCCGAGGGCGGCCGTCACGAAGTGCGTCTCTCCGTGGTGCCCAACGCGAACCGCAGCAAGGACGCCCTGGTCAGGATCCGTCATGCGGGAGGCGTCGCCGAACGAAGGGTCGACCTGACGGGGACGGGGGCCAAGGACGGATTCGTCTCGGCCGGCACCTACGAATTTGCGGCCGGTCCGGCAGAGGTCGTGATTTCCAACGAAGGCTCCTCGGGCTACGTGCTGATCGACGCGGTCAACTGGCGGCGCGACTGAGGCCATCCACCCACTCCGTAACCGTCCTGCGGCCTTGAAATCCCGCGGCAAAACCATGTCTTGTAGGACATGGGCCGTACCCCGCTCCTTGCCGCCGCGCTCAGCCTGTCCGCCCTCTGCCCGGCGGAGGAGACGGTGCGCTTCAATCGCGACATCCGACCGATCATGTCGGACACCTGCTTCCATTGTCACGGCTTCGACCCGAAGTCGCGCAAGGGCGGCCTCCGACTGGACCTCCGCGAGGAGGCCCTGAAGTCCGGCGAGAGCGGCGAGACGGCGATCGTGCCGGGCAAGCCGGAGAAGAGTGAAATCATCAAGCGCATCTTCTCAGAGGATCCGGACGACGTCATGCCTTCCAAGGAGGCGCACAAGACCCTCACGTCGGCCCAGAAGGAGCTGTTCCGCCGCTGGGTCGCGCAAGGCGCGCACTACGAGCCACATTGGGCCTACATGCCCATCGCGGAGCCCAAGGTGCCTCCGTTGCCCGAGGGCGGCCGCAACCCCATCGACGCCTTCATCGGAGAGAAGCTCGCCGCCAAGGGCATCCGTCCCTCTCCGGAGGCCCGCCCGGAGACCCTGCTCCGTCGACTCTCCCTGGACCTGACCGGACTGCCCCCGACCCCGGAGGAGACCGCCGCCTTCCTCGCCGACAAGTCTCCCGAAGCCTATGAGAAGCAGGTCGACCGCCTGCTGGCCTCGCCGCGCTTCGGCGAGCGCATGGCCGTTTGGTGGCTGGACGTGGCCCGCTACGCCGACACGGTCGGCTATCACGGCGACCAGAACCAGCGGATCTTCCCCTACAGGGACTACGTCATCCAGGCTTTCAACGCCAACAAGCCCTTCGACGTCTTCACCCGCGAGCAGATCGCGGGCGACCTGCTTCCCGGCCGCACGGAGGAGCAGCTCATCGCCAGCGGCTACAACCGGCTGAACATGATGACCCGCGAGGGCGGCGCGCAGGTGAAGGAGTATCTCTCCAAGTATGGCGCGGAGCGCGTCCGTTCCGTCTCCGCAGCCTGGCTGGGCAGCACGTTCGGCTGCGCGGAATGTCACGACCACAAGTTCGACCCCATCTCCCAGCGCGACTTCTATTCCCTGCAGGCCTTCTTTGCCGACGTGAAGCAGTGGGGCGTCTACGCCGACTACGTCTACACCCCCGAACCGGAACTCAAGGGCGTGGGCAATGACCATCCGTTCTTCCCAGAAGCCGAAGTCAGCAACGCCTTCCTGTCCCGTCGGGACCGCGAGGCCCGCGCGGCCATCAAGTCCTGGGAGGACGGATGGCTGAAGGACGCACTCAGGGAAGAGCATCGTCGCAAAGCCTTCGAAACCTGGAAGTCCTCTTCAAACTCGTTCCTCACGGCTCACTCCGGAGGCTGGGTCCGCCCCGCGGGCGATCATGCGCTCACCCGCACTCCCGTCCCCGGCAAGGCCGCGGCCAAGAAGGAGGCCAAGTCAAAGGCCGTGGCCGCCCCGACGCCCACGGCCTTCGCAGCCGGCGCACCCGTGGTCATCCCCAAGGCGCTCGGCCGCGATGAACAGTTCCACGCCACCTTCCGCCCGGCTCCCGGCCTCTACGGCTCATTCCGCATCGACGTGTCTAAGGAAGGCAACGACTCGGACCGCAGCGTCACGTTAACCCCCGCCCTGTTCCTGCGCGACGTCAAAGGCCGCATGACCCCGCTTGCCCTCTACCACGGACATGCGGATCACCGCGAAGCCCGCTTCAACGGTGGCACCGAGCTCACCGACGTCACGTCGGGCTGGAAGTTCCGGCTCGGCCGCGACCTTCACGCCATCTGGACCCTGGACCGCCCCGTGACCCTCAAGGAGGGCGAGTCGCTCGTGCTTCGTCTGGGCTGCGATTCCAAGCTCACCCTTCGCGCAGGATTCTCGCCCTTCTCGGCCGCGGACGCCCGCGTGCTGGCATCCGTCAACGCGACGTCCCTCGATTCCGCCGACGCGCCCCTGCTCTGGCTGCATTCCGCCCAGGCGGACCGCGCCGCGGTCGAATCTCACCGCCGCATGGCCGCGGAACTGCGGTCCTACAACGGCGGCAAGGCCTGGACCATGGTGACGCAGTCCGTGAAGCCCCTGACGGTGCGCGTGCTGCCCCGGGGCAACTTCCTGGATGAATCCGGCCCGGTCGTGCTGCCCGCCACGCCGTCCTTCCTGCCCGGCCGCCGTGAAAGCTCCGCCGACCGGCCGCTCGACCGACGCGACCTCGCCGCATGGATCGTCTCCAAGGACAATCCGATCACGGCCCGCACGGTGATGAACCGCATGTGGCAGCTCTTCCATGGCGCGGGGCTGACGGTCATGCTCGACGACCTCGGTTCCCAGGGTGAGCCGCCCTCCCATCCGGAGATGCTCGACTGGCTGGCCCTCGAGTTCCGGGACAAGGGCTGGGACGTGAAGCGCATGGTTCGCCTGCTCGTGACCAGCCGCACCTACCGCCAGTCCTCCAGCCTGCGTCCCGAACTGAAGGACCTCGACCCCTCCAACCGCCTGCTGGCCTCGCAGAATCCGCGTCGTCTCGACGCCGAGTTCGTGCGCGACAACGCCCTTTTCATCGCCGGACTGCTCGACACTTCCGAGATCGGCGGCCCGAGCGTGAAACCCTACCAGCCCGCCGGACATTACGAGCCGCTGCAGTTCCCCAACCGGACCTACGTCCCGAGCGAGGGACGCGAGCAGTGGCGACGCGGCCTCTACATGCACTGGCAGCGCATGTTCCTCCATCCGATGCTGGTGAACTTCGACGCGCCCGTGCGCGACGAATGCTCCGCCCTGCGCAACTACAGCAACACGCCGCAGCAGGCTCTGACGATGCTCAACGACCCCACCTTCATCGAAGCGGCGCGCGCCATGGCCTCGCGCCTGCTCGCGACCCCCGAGGGCACGGACCGTCTCGACCTCGCCTTCCGCCTGGCGGTGGGCCGGCCCATACGTCCAGGCGACCGCGCCCCGCTGGAGAAGCTGATTGCCGACCAGACCGCACACTACCGCTCCAGCCCGGAGGACGCCGCCAAGCTCCTCAAGGTCGGCTTCTCACCCGTGCCGCCCGGCGATCCCGCCGTGCTCGCTGCCTGGACGAACGCCTGCCGGGCCGTGCTCAACTCCCACGAGGCCATCACCCGCTACTGAACCATGCGCCCCTTCGATCCCGTCGCCCACGCCCTCTCCGTCAACCGGAGGAGCTTCCTGACGCGCAGCGCCTACGGCCTCGGTTCTGCCGCCTTCGCCATGCTGGCCGCCAAGGCCGCCGCGGCGGACTCCAGCCGCTTCTCCAAGGGCGCCCTGACCAAGCCCCACCTGCCGGTCCGAGCCAAGCGCATCATCTTCATGTGCATGGCCGGCGGTCCGCCGCACCTGGAGCTCTTCGACAACAAGCCCGAGCTCAAGCGCCTGCATGGGCAGGCCTTCCCCGAGTCCTTCACCAAGGGCAAGCAGATCGCCCAGCTGCAGAACACGGTCCTCAAGGCCCGCGGCGGCTCCTTTGAATTCAAGAAGTGGGGCAAGTCGGGCATCGAGATCACCGACATCTTCCCGCACATCGGCTCCGTCGCCGACGACCTCTGCGTCATCCGCTCGCTCCGCACCGAGCAGATCAACCACGACACCGCCCACGCGTTCATGAACACCGGCTCCATCATCAAAGGCCGGCCGTCCATGGGCTCGTGGCTTCTCTACGGGCTCGGCTCCGAGAGCGACGACCTGCCGGGTTACATCGTCCTCACCTCCGCCGGACGCACCGGCCAGCAGCCCATCTCCTCCCGGCAGTGGTCGAGCGGCGTGCTGCCCAGCAAGTTCCAAGGCATCCAGTTCCAGTCCAAGGGCGAGGCGGTGCACTACATCGGCAACCCCGAGGGCGTCTGCCAGAGCACCCAGCGTCAGGTCATCGAGGAGGTCCGCCGCCTCAACGGCGAGCTCGCCGAGGAGACCGTCGACCCCGAGATCGCCACGCGTGTCGCCCAGTATGAGATGGCTTTCCGCATGCAGACCAGCGTGCCGGAGCTGCTCGACTTCTCCAAGGAATCCAAGTCCACCCTCGAGGAATACGGCATCAAGGAGGTCGGCGACGGCTCCTTTGCCTCGAACTGCCTCATGGCCCGGCGACTGGCCGAACGGGGCGTGCGCATGATCCAGCTCTACCACCGCGCCTGGGATCTGCACGGCGGGCTCGACGAAGGCATGAAGATGGGCGCCCAGGACGTCGACAAGGCCACCGCCGCGCTCATCAACGACCTCAGGCGTCGCGGCATGCTCGAGGACACCCTGATCCTCTGGGGCGGGGAGTTCGGACGCACCCCCATGGGCCAAGGCACCGGCCGCGACCATCACATCGCCGGCTACTCCGTCTTCCTCGCCGGCGGCGGGGTCAAGGCCGGCACGACCTACGGCGCCACCGATGAGCTAGGCTACAACGCCGTCGACAGGATCGTCGACATGCCGGACCTGCACGCGACCATGCTCGCGCTGATGGGCATCGATCATCATCGTCTCACCGTGAAGTTCCAAGGACTCGACGTCCGGCTGACCGGCGTGGCCGGCAAGGTCGTGAAGGGCGTGATGGCCTGAGCGGGAAATGAACTTAAAACGCCGATTAAATCCGGCGTTTTGGCTTCTACGTGGAAGGCGTCGCCGCTACCTTGCGGCATGACCCCGCTGCGCACCCTGCTGCTCTTCCTGCTGGCGTTCTCCTCGTCCTACGCCGCTGAGGCCGCCAAGCCCTCCGCCAAGTCCGAGCTCTTCAATGGCAAGGACCTCTCCGGCTGGGTCTCCCACCTCCGCGACAACGCTCCGGCCGAAGGCACCTGGTCCGTGAAGGACGGCCTGCTCGTGTGCACGGGCAAGCCCAACGGCTTCCTCCGTACCGAAAAGAGCTACCGCCAGTACCGCTTCACCGTCGAATGGCGCTTCACCAAGCCCGGCAACACCGGCGTGGTGGTGCACATGACCCCGCCCGACGCCGTCTGGCCCAAGAGCGTCGAATGCCAGGGCATGCACAAGAGCCAGGGCGACTTCTACCTCTGGTCCGGAGCCAAGGCCAAGGAAGGCACCGAACTCAAGGACAAGAAGACCGGAGCCGTCCGCGGCTACCGCATCGGACGCGCCAAGGACGGACTCGAAAAGCCCTCTGGCGAATGGAACACATTCACCACCGTCTGCGACGGCGACACGGTCGTGATCCTCGTCAACGGTCAGGAGGCCAACCGGCTCTCCGGTCTCAATCTCTCCGAAGGCTTCATCGGCCTGCAGTCCGAAGGCGGCGCCTTCGAAGTGCGCCGTTGCACCCTCGAACCCCTCTGACCCACCCCCTACCATGACCCTGCGCATCCTCACCCCCGCCCTCGCGCTCTTCGCGGCCGCCCTGCCGGCCGCCACGCCCGAAGGCTTCACCCCGCTGTTCAACGGAAAGGACCTTTCCGGCTGGCACGGCTACAACCCTCATTCGGTGGCCAAGCTGACCGGCGAGAAGCGCGACGCTGCGCTAGCAAAGATGCGCGAGGAGTTCTCCCAGCATTGGTCCGTTAAGGACGGCGAGATCCTCAACCCCGGCACCGGCCCCTACGCCACGACGGACAAGGAATACGGCGACTTCGAGCTCGTCCTTGAATACAACATGGCCCCCAAGGGCGACTCGGGCGTCTACCTGCGCGGCGCGCCCCAGGTCCAGATCTGGGACCCCACGGATGAGAAGGCCCACAAGCACGGCGCCCAGCTGGGCTCCGGCGCGCTCTGGAACAACACCAAGGGCAACCCTGGCAAGGACCCTCTCGTGCTGGCCGACAAGCCCGCCGGCGAATGGAACACCCTGCGGGTCGTCATGACCGGCGCCCGCGTCAGCGTGTGGCTCAACGGCAAGCAGACCGTGGACCACGCGGTCATGGAGAACTACTACGACCGCAAGACGGCCCTGGCCGCACGCGGCCCGATCTGCCTGCAGACCCACGGCGCGCCCATCCGCTGGCGCAACGTCGCCATCCGTGAGATCGGCGGCGACGAAGCCAACCGCATCCTGGCCTCGAACGGCAAGGCCGGCTTCTCCAGCGTCTTCAACGGCAAGGACTTCACCGGCTGGGCCGGCCCTGTCGGGAACTACGACATCATCGACGGCGCCATCGTCTGCAAAAAGGGCAAGGGCGGCCACCCCTACTATGACCGCAAGCTGCGCGATTTCGCCGTGCGCCTGGAATTTAAGGTGCCCTCCGCCGGCAACAACGGCCTCGCCATCCGTTTCACGGGCAAGGGCGACCCGGCCTACGACGCGATGTGCGAACTGCAGGTGCTGGCCGAGGACTACGACAAGGTGAAGGGCAAGCTCGACCCCCGTCAGGTGCACGGCTCCGCCTACGGCATGGTCGCCGCCCAACGCGGCTACCAGCGCCCGAACGGCGAATGGAACTTCCAGGAGGTCACCGTGAAGGGCTCCACCATCCGCGTGGAACTCAACGGCTCCGTCATCCTGGACGCCGACCTCTCCAAGGTCGACCTCGCCACGGTCATGGGCAAGAAGAAGCACCCCGGACTCGGCCTTACCGAAGGCTACTTCGGCTTCGCCGGCCACAATGACCCGGTCGCCTTCCGTAACATCGCCATCAAGGACCTGCCCTGAACGCCGCTCTCAGGCCTCCTTCAAAACCCCTCGAAAGAGGGGTTTTCTTTTGGCCTCCTCTTGCAAGGGACCGAACTGACGCTAATCAAGGGAGGAACCCCTCCTTGCCTTGCGTGACTGTATCTCCATGCGACCGGTCCTTACTTTGCTGCTGAGCTCCCTGGCCGGCGTCCTGAACGCCGCCGAAGGCCGTCTGGAATTCAACCGCGACGTCCGTCCGATCCTTTCCGACGCGTGCTTCGCCTGCCATGGCCCGGACACCAACAAGATCAAAGGCGGACTCCGGCTGGACTCCCAGGAGGCCGCGCTGAAGGGCGGCAAGTCCGGCGACCCCGCCATCGTGCCCGGCCAGCCTGAGAAGAGCGCCGTCATCGCACGCATCACGACCAAGGACCCTGATGACGTGATGCCTCCTCCTGAATCGCACAAGACGCTCAACGCCGCCCAGGTGGCCGTGCTGCGTCGCTGGATCGCCGAGGGCGCCGAATATCAGGGACACTGGGCCTTCATTCAGCCCAAGCGCCCCGGCGTGCCAGCCATCCCCGCCGGGGGCAATGAGATCGACGCCTTTCTCGCCGCCAATCTCAAGGCGAAGGGCCTCACGCCCAACGGCGAGGCCGACCGTCCGACGCTCCTCCGACGCGCGGCGCTCGACCTGACCGGACTCCCGCCGACCGACGCGGACCGCGAGGCCTTCCTCAACGACCGCTCCCCCGAGGCCTGGTCCAGGGCGATCGACCGCCTGATGGCCTCGCCGCACTACGGCGAGACGATGGCCATGCAGTGGCTCGACTTCGCCCGCTACGCCGACAGCAACGGCTTCCAGAGCGACACCCAACGGACCATGTGGCCGTGGCGCGACTGGGTCATCAAGGCCTTCAATGACAACAAGCCCTTCGACCGCTTCACGGTCGAACAGCTGGCCGGCGACCTGCTGCCGGGCGCCACGCCCGACCAGATCGTGGCCACGGGCTTCCACCGCAACCACCGCCTGAACGGCGAGGGAGGCCGCATCGTCGAGGAGTGGTTCGCCGAGAACGTCATCGACCGCGTCGAGACCACGGGCCTCACCTGGCTCGCGCTCACGATGAACTGCTGCCGCTGCCACGACCACAAGTACGACCCCATCTCACAGAAGGACTTCTACTCGTTCTTCGCCTACTTCAACTCGGTCGACGAGACCGGCGTGCTCGGTGAGTTCGGCGGCTCAGGAGGCACCCGACGGGGCGGCAACACCCTGCCGATCCTCCGCCTGCCCACCGCCGAGGAGCAGCGCAAGATCGACGAGGTCAACGCGATGCTCCAAGCCGCGGAAGCCGGACTGAAGGCCATGCCCGCTTTACAGCCCGAGGCGTTCAACGCCTGGCTCGAACGCCAGCGGCAGGCCTTCGCCAAGGACGGCCTCAACTGGAGGCAGCTCGAAGGCGAGAAGGTCGCCGCCAAGGAGAACGCCGAGTTCAGCCGCCTCGATGACGGCACGTGGCTGGCCTCCGGCGGCACGGCGAACAAGGAGACCTACACGGTCGAATGGAAGCAGGATGCGGGACTCCTCACCGCCGTCCAGCTGGAGGTCTTCCCGCATGACTCCCTGCCCAACAAGAGCCTCGGACGCGCCTTCAACGGCAACTTCGTGCTGAGCGGATTCGAGGTCAGGGTCATCGGACCTGACGGCAAAGCGAAGCAGATCCCGCTCCTGGCGGCCGAGGCCGACTACGACCAGCCCGGCTGGAGCATCGCCAAGCTCGCTCCCGCGCCCATGGTCAAAGGCAAGGCCAAGCGGACCGGTAAGGAGAGCGCCGGATGGGCGATCGGAGGCAACGCGCCCGAGAACCGCGTGCCCCGCAAGGCCATCTTCACCGTCGCCCCCACGCAGATTCCCGCGGGATCTCGCGTCATGGCCGTGATGCGGCACGACGCGGTCGGTCAGCACAGCATCGGACGCTTCCGCCTCAGCACGTCGTCCCAGGACCCGAAGCTGCTTTCCCTGAAGTCGGACGCCGCGGCCGAGGCCGCCAAGCGGATTCTCTCCAAGTCGGCCGACAAGGTGACCCAGGCCGACCGCAAGGCCCTCGAAAAGCTTTATTCGGAAAGCCCTGAGAACCCCCGCCGCCAGGCGGTCGCCAAGGTCGAGGCCCTCCGCAAGGCGCAGGACGACGCGCTGTCGGCGCCCATCAGCGTCATGGTGATGAAGGAGAAGGAGGAGCCGCGGGACGCGTTCGTCCTCCTCCGCGGCGAATACGACAAGATCGGCGAAAAGGTGCCGCGCGCGCTGCCCAAGGTCCTGCCTCCCCTGCCCGCCGGCGCCCCCAACAACCGGCTCGGTTTCGCGCAATGGCTCGTGAGCGGCGAACACCCGCTCACCGCCCGCGTCTGGGTCAATCGCGCTTGGGAACGCTTCTTCGGCATCGGCATCGTCAAGACCTCGGAGAACTTCGGATCCCAGGCCGAATGGCCGTCCCATCCTGAGCTGCTCGACTGGCTCGCCACTGAATTCGTGCGGCTCAAGTGGGACATGAAAGCCATGCAGAAGACGCTGATGATGAGCGCGGCCTACCGTCGCTCCGCCGCCGTCACGCCCGAGATGCTGGAGAGAGACCCCGACAACCGTCTGCTGGCCCGCGGACCGCGGTTCCGCCTGCCCGCCGAGACCATCCGTGACCAGGCCCTGGCCGTCAGCGGCCTGCTGGTGCCCAAGGTCGGCGGACCGAGCGTGAAGCCCTACATGCCGGAGGCGGTCTGGGACGAGACCAGCGTCTACGGCGACATGCGCAACTACAAGGCCGACAACGGCGAAGGACTCTACCGCCGGTCCGTCTACACCATCTGGAAGCGCACGGCCGCCCCGCCCTCGATGCTCATGTTCGACAGCTCGAGCCGCGAGGTCTGCACGGTGAAGCGATCCCGCTCCAACACCCCGACCCAGGCGCTGTCTCTCCTCAACGAGGTCACCTACGTCGAGGCCGCACGCAAGCTGGGTGAAAACGCCCTCCGACAGGCCGGCGACACCGACGCACGCCTTGGCTGGGCGTTCCGACGGGTGACCGGCCGCGATGCCAAGGCTTCCGAGCTCAAGGTCCTCCGCGACGGTTTTGACCGCCGTCTCAGCCGCTACGCCGCCGAACCCGAAGCGGCCCGCAAGCTGCTCGCCAACGGCGCCAGCCCCGCCCCGCAGGACCTGCCGGCCCCCGAGCTGGCCGCCTGGACGGTGACCGCCAACGTGCTTCTCAACCTCGACGAAACCGTCACCCGCGAATGAACTGCAACGACCGCGACTATCACGGACTGGGCCCCGCGGAGCGCATGGCGCTCTCCCGGCGCACGTTCCTCAAGGGCTCCGCCGGCGGACTCGGCCTCACGGCCCTCGGCACGCTCTGCGCGCCGGCCTTCGCCGCCAACCCCGGCCTGGGCTTCCCGAACTTCAAGCCCAAGGCGAAGCGGATCATCTACCTGTTCCAGTCCGGCGCGCCCTCGCAGATGGACCTCTTCGACCCCAAGCCCCAATTGGAGAAGATGCGCGGCAAGGACCTCCCGGACTCGATCCGCAAGGGCCAGCGGCTGACCACCATGACCTCGGGTCAGAAGAATTTCCCGGTGGCGCCCTCGATGTTCAAGTTCCGCCAGCACGGACAGTCGGGCGCCTGGTTCAGCGAGCTGATGCCGCACATGTCGGCCAAGGCCGACGAATGGTGCGTCGTCCGCGCGATGTTCACGGAAGCCATCAACCACGACCCTGCCATCACGTTCATGCAGACGGGCTCGCAGCTCGCGGGCCGTCCCAGCATCGGTTCGTGGGCGGCCTACGGCCTCGGCAGCGAGAACGCCGACCTCCCGGCCTACGTGGTGATGACCTCCTTCGGCAGCGGCCGCCCCGACGACCAGCCGCTCTACGACCGTCTCTGGGGCGCCGGCTTCCTGCCCTCCCGTCACCAGGGCGTGAAGCTCCGCAACAAGGGCGAACGGGTGCTCTACCTCAAGGACCCCGAGGGCATCTCGCGGGAGGTGCGGCGTGAGACGCTGGATGAGATCGCGGCGCTCAACCGGGAACGTTTCGGCGCGCTCGGCGACCCCGAGATCCAGGCGCGCGTGGCCCAGTACGAGATGGCCTTCCGCATGCAGACGAGCGTGCCGGACCTGATGGACCTCTCCAAGGAGCCCAAGCACGTGCTCGACCTCTACGGACCGGACGTAACCCGGCCCGGCTCCTACGCATCCAACTGCCTGCTGGCCCGCCGTCTCGCGGAACGGGACGTCCGTTTCGTCCAGCTCTTCCACATGGGCTGGGACCACCACGGGGGTCTGCCGAAGGCCATCAAGGGCCAGTGCAATGACACCGACCAGGCCACGGCCGGCCTGCTCACCGACCTCAAGCAGCGCGGGCTGCTTGACGACACGCTCATCATCTGGGGCGGAGAATTCGGTCGCACCACCTACTCACAAGGGGCCCTGACGGAGACCAACTACGGCCGGGACCACCACCCGCGCTGCTTCACGGTCCTGATGGCCGGCGCCGGGGTCCGCAAGGGACACACCCACGGCGAGACCGACGACTTCAGTTACAACATCGTCAAGGACGGCGTGCACGTGCACGACCTCAACGCGACCATCATGCACCTGATGGGCGTCGAACACACGCGCCTGACCTACCGCTATCAGGGAAGGGACTTCCGCCTCACCGACATCCACGGCGAGATCGTGAAACCCCTGCTGGGCTGAAGGTCACTTGCCGACCTGCTGACGGAAGAGCACCTTGAAGGGGTTCTCGGCCGGGCCGGTGACGTTCTCGTTCACCATGAGCGGACGGCACTCCTTCCACCAGGCGTCATGGCGTGCGATCAGGTCCTTGACGACTTCGGGATGCTGGGCGGCGACGTCCGTGGTCTCACCATAGTCCTTCGTGACGTCGAAGAGCATCCAGACGAACGCGGGCTGGGGCTGGGCGGCCTTGGCCTTCGCCTTGGCATTGCCCTTCTGGGCGCCCTTGGGGGCCGCGCCCTTGGCGGCCGGAAGGCCGGCGTTGGGCAATGAAGAGACCAGATGCCAGCGGTCGGTTCGCACGCTGGTCTGCTGCAGCTTGCCGGACTCAGGGTCGACGCCCTTCTGCATGTTGCCCCAGCGGCCGACATGCGTGAACAGGGTTCGGTCAGGCCATTCCTTGGCGGTACCGCTGAGCAAAGGCAGGAGGCTGCGTCCTTCGACCTGCGGAAGGACTTCCGCCGGGATTTCGGCGCCGGCGAGCTCGGTCATGGTGCGGAACACGTCCACGTGGGCGGTCAGCTGCCTGACCTCGGCGGGTTGGAAACGTCCCTTCAGGCGCCAGAGTGAGATCGCCCTGGTGCCGCCCAGGAAAGGCGACCCCTTGCTGGCGCGCATGCCGGCGTTGAAGACCTTGGTGCCGGCGGTGCCGCCGTTGTCGTTCATGAAGACGACGAGGGTGTTCTCCGCGATGCCAAGCTCATCGAGACGGGCCAGCAGGCGCCCGACGTTCTGGTCGATGTTATGGATCATGCCGAAGAAGTTCTCCGTGTCCTTGCCGAGCCCCTTCCCTTCGTAGAGGGCGGCGTCCTCGGGACGGGCGTTGTAGGGACCGTGCGGGGCGTTGGTGGCGATCCAGGCCAGGAAGGGCCGCTTGGCCGCCGCCTCCCCTTCGATCCAGCGTGAGGCCTGGCTGAAGAAGGCGTCCGTGCAGTAGGCCTCGGTCTTCTCGAACTTGCCGTTGTGCAGGATCCAGGGCCCGTAATAGGAATTGCCCGGCGCGTCGCCGCAGCTGCCCGGGTAGGACTGGCCGATGCCGCCCGCGCCGTGGATGTAGACCTCGTTGAAGCCGCGTCGGTCCGGCTGATATTCGGCCTCATCCCCGAGATGCCACTTGCCGAAGATGCCGGTGCGGTAGCCGGCCTTCTGCAGCAGCTGCGGGAAGGTGGTGGCCTTGAGGGTCAGGCGCTCGCGCTCGAGGATGGTATGGGTCACCCCGTTCTTGAACTCGTGCCGACCGGTCAGCAGCGCGCTGCGGGTCGGGGCGCAGGTGGGCGAGACGTGGAAGTCCTCGAATCGCACGCTTTCCGAACGGAGGCGGTCGAGGTTGGGCGTCTTCAGCACCGGGTTGCCATGGGCGGAGAGGTCGCCATAGCCCTGGTCATCGGTCAGGATGAAGATGATGTTCGGACCGGCCGCCGCCTGCAGCGCGCTGAAGACGGAGGCCATGAGGACGAGGAACAGATTGCGGGGCATTGAGAAAGACTGGCGCTGAAGCACCCTCAGGCAAGCCCTCACCAGCCTTGGAACTTTACAATCCATGCGGCCGGGCGTGTTATCGGGCATGCGCTATCTGGTCACGGGTTGCGCGGGGTTCATCGCCTCGCGGGTATGCGAACTCCTGCTGGCGAAGCCCGGCAACACGGTGGTGGGGGTGGATTGCGTGAACGACGCCTATGATGTGCGCCTCAAGCACCTCCGGCTGGCCGGACTGCTCGGACGCGGCCTCAGCCCCTCCCGCGACTGGCGTCTGCGCCTGCGGGCCGGACGCCCTGAACGGTCGCGCGACGGACGCTTCACGTTCATCCAGGCGGACACCGCGGACCGCCCTGCTTTGGACAGGGTCTTCCGCCTAGCGTCACGCAAGGGCGCCCCGCCCTTCGACCACGTGCTCAATCTCGCCGCCCGGGCGGGAGTGGCGGCCTCACGGCTGCGTCCGGTCGATTACCTGCGAGCCAACGCCGAAGGAGTCATCAACGTGCTCGAAGCGATGAAGGCGACAGGGTGCCTTTCTCACGTGCTCGCCTCGACCTCCTCCGCCTACGGCTGGGGCTGCGAGCCGCCTTTCCGCGAAGACCAGCCGGCGTCGAAGCCGATCTCCCCCTACTCGGCCTCCAAGATCGCGGCCGAGCTGCTCTGTCACAGCTACTGGGCCAATGAAGGCATCCGCTCCACCGTCGTGCGCTACTTCACGGTCTACGGACCGGCCGGACGGCCCGACATGAGCGTGTTCAGGTTCATCGAAGGAATCCGACGCGGCACGGCCATCACGGTGACGGGCGACGGCAGGCAGAACCGCGACTTCACCTTCGTCGACGACATCGCCCGGGGGACGATCCTCGCCGCCCATCGCTGGAAGGACCGCAAGGAGGGGCACCGGATCATCAATCTGGGCGGCGGCAAGCGGCCCACCACGATCAACGCGCTCATCTCGGAAATCGAACGTCAGGTCGGCTCCGGGGATTATGATCGACTGGGCGACCCCCGCGACCGCTCCGACATGCAGTCCACCCAGGCCGACCGTCGCAAGGCGGAGCGGGAACTGGGATGGAAGCCGAGGGTGGACCTGCCCGAAGGGCTGCGCCGGACGGTCCTCTGGCACCGGGCCAACGCGGCGCTCTGCTCGGCCGTCGACATCGGCAAGGCCGCGGCGGCGCCCTCCCCGCGCCGAGGTTCGGCATTGCCACGCAAGCCCCGCCGTCAATCTTGACCCCATGAAGTTCCGTCGTTCCGTGGCCAAAAGGCTCAACTGGCTCGCCTCCGTCTTCGGGCTCGAGGTGCGCGAGAAGATGCCCGACTTCTACCTGCACAAGTACGCCTCTTACGAGGAGTACCGCGCCACCCAGATCTTCCACAACAAGCGGAAGATCGACAAGGTGTGGGCCGACGAAAGCACGCTCTCCCTGGTGGCCGAACGGGTGCGCAAGGAGTTCCCGGGCCGGACCGACCTGTTCGCGCTCTGCCACGGGACGCGCAACGGATTCGAGCAGAACTTCCTGGCCGGCAAGCTGACGGTCGACATCACCGGCACGGACATCTCGGAGACGGCCAAGGATTACCCCCGCTCGGTCCAGTGGGACTTCCACGACCGCAATGAGGCCTGGGTAGGACGTTGCGATTTCATCTATACGAACTCGCTCGACCAGAGCTGGAAGCCCGACCAGGCGGTCGGAGCCTGGCTGGACCAGCTGAAGCAAGGCGGGCTGCTCTTCATCGAGCACACGATGGACCACAGCCCCCAGGGCGCCGGCGAGATGGACCCCTTCGGCGCCAATCCCCATTACATGCCCTACCTGCTGTCGGAATGGTTCGGCCATCGCATCTCCATCGAGGTCATCACCTCGCACAAGTCCAACACCGGCAAGCAGGTCTGGCTCTTCGTGCTCAGGAAGAACTGAAGGCCTCAGACACGGGTCAGAACGAAGGACCGGTAGTCGAGCTCTCCAGCCCCGAGCGCCCGGTGAGGCAAGGATCCGCGGACGCCCGCGAAATCGAGCCCGAGCCGCTTCAGGGGCCAAGGAAGGCATTCTCGCACGAGGGCCTCATGGCGCGGAGAGACGGCCTCCATGCCCCGGATGACTTCCGGCGTGATGAGACGCATCGCGTCGAGCCGCAGACCGGGACGGGAGACGAGCGCGCCGACCCACTCGCTGACGCCG
Organism: uncultured Klebsiella sp.; assembly: GCA_964601955.1. Lineage (GTDB taxonomy): Bacteria > Verrucomicrobiota > Verrucomicrobiia > Opitutales > UBA953 > UBA953. The sequence goes on from CAZRPB010000025.1 coordinate 17,186, forward strand.
CCCGCATGACGGAGGTCGGCATGCAGGAATCGGCCGCCGGGTCGCAGCACCCTGGCCACCTCGCCGACGAAGGCCGGAAAATCAGGATAGCAGTGCGAGGCCTCGACGTTCAGCACGACGTCGAAGGACGCGTCCGGGAAAGGCAAAGCCTGGGCGTCGCCGCGGACGAAACCGAGCCCCGTCAGGCGGTGTCGCGCCACGCAGTGCCCGATGGCCTCTAGATTGAGGTCGAGCCCGACGTACTCGGAGGGCCGGAATGTCCGCACGATCCAGGATGCGCCGCCACCATGCCCGCAGCTGACCTCCAGCACCCTCCGGCCGCGCAGGTCGGCGCCTCCGACCACGTGCGCGTAAAGCTGGACGTTATGCCTCATGGGCTCGTCCTGCGGTTCCAAGGCAGGACGCCTTCCGTCCAGCGGATCGAAGGCGTAATTGAGGAAGTCGACCCCCTTGCCGGCGATACGTCTGGAGAAGAAGGGATACCAGGCGCGCCACAGGGCGCGTCGCACCCCGGGACGGGAAAGCGCCTCGCCGAGCAACCCCATCAGGACCAGACCCCCTGCGATTTCAGCGCCGCGTCCGCCGCCTGCGACCAGCCCCGGTTGGCGACCGGGTTGGCGGGACTGGGATGAGGCACCCGGGCGAACTTCACGTCCAATCCGTGGAGGGCCTCCTTGGCTCGCTCCTCGGCATACCCGCCCACGCCCACCACCGTGCGGACGGAAAGCGCCTCGGCCATCACACGCAGGAGACGGTCGCAGGCGGCATTGACCTCCCGCATGCTTTCCGTCGGAAGCTCCTCCGGGACGACGTTCCTGCCCAGTTTGGTCCCTTCGAGAAAGAGGAGCGGGCAGTAATTGTGGACCAGATGATGCGCGAAGAAGGCCTCAGGTGTGACGAATTTTTCGCGGAAGAAACCCCAGAGACGACGGCCGCTGACCTCGGACCGCGAGCAGGCGAACCCCTCCACGGGCTTGCCGGGATGCTCCCGCTCCGGACGCCCCACCGCCCCCTCCAGACCCAGCCAATCGCGCACCACGGCCACCTCGCCGAAGGGAACGCCGGTCTGCGCCATCCCGAACGGCCCGGGATTCATGCCTAGGAACAGGATCCGCCTCGGACCGGCGGCGGCATGGCGTCGCAGGTAGGCCTCGTGGCGGTCCCAGGCGTAATCAAGGGGCCGGTAGACGTAATCGGCCGGAGACGGAAAGACGGACGCGGCCAGCTGCGCCCGAAGCTCAAGCGTGGCGCCCACGACTGCGTCGGCCGGACCCATGGGACGAGACAATCGGCCTTCGGCGGACGGTCGAGCCGGAACGCGGTTTCCCCTTGCACGGCGGGGGGCGGACGCAAAAGTCCCGTCTCTTACCGACGTGAGCAAAGCCCAGCCCTGGACCATCAAGGACGCCGAGGATTACTACGGCTTCAAACGCTGGGGCGGCGACCACTTCTCCGTCGACCCCCAGGGTCACCTGTGCGTCCACCCCAAGGGCGACCATCGCAAGATCCGCATCACCGACATCGTGCGCGAAGCCGAGGCCTCCGGCCTCAAGCCGCCGCTCACCATCCGCGTCCAGGACCTGCTGCGCCACCGCGTCGCCCGTCTCAACGAGGCCTTCCGCTCCGCCATCGCCGGCGAGGACTACCGCGGCCGCTACCGGGGCGTCTTCCCGATCAAGGTCAACCAGCTCCGCGAGGTGGTCGAGGAGATCCTCGACGCGGGAGAGGAATATGACTTCGGCCTCGAGGCCGGCTCCAAGCCCGAGCTCATCATCGCCCTGGCCCTGCTGGAGAACCGCAAGGCGCTCCTCATCTGCAACGGCTACAAGGACGAGGAATTCATCGAACTCGCCCTCATGGGCAGGCGCCTCGGAAAGCAGACGATCATCGTCGTCGAACAGCTGTCCGAAATCGACGCCATCATCCGCATCGCGAAGCGCATGGGGGTCATGCCCCACATCGGCATCCGGGTGAAGCTGACCACCTCGGGGGAAGGCAAGTGGGCCGACAGCACGGGCGAGAACGCCAAGTTCGGCCTGACGGCCGCCGAAATCGTCGAAGTGGCGGAGAAGCTGAAGAAGGCGAAGATGAAGGAGGCCCTTCGCCTCGTCCACTTCCACATCGGCTCCCAGGTCCCCAACATCGCCACCATCAAGAAGGCGGTCGTCGAGGCCGCCCGCTTCTACTGCGAACTCAGCCGCATGGGCTTCCCGATGGGACTGCTCGACGTCGGCGGCGGCCTGGGCGTGGACTACGACGGCAGCCGCTCGGCCTTCGAGTCCTCCATGAATTACAGCATGGAGGTCTACGCGCGCGACGTGGTCGCCAACGTCATGCAGGTGTGCCGCGAAAGCCACGTGGAGGCCCCCGACATCGTCTCGGAATCCGGCCGCGCGCTCGTGGCGCCCCACTCCATCCTGATCTTCGAGGCGGTCGACCGCATCGCCCGCGACCTGGGGCCCGTCGGCGCGCTCAAGGGCCGCCCCCACCAGGTGGTGCGCGAGCTGGACGCGATCCGCCGCAACCGACGCAAGTTCGACCCGCTGGAGCGCTACCATGACGCCAAGGCCAAGCGCGAGGAGGCCCACGCCCGCTTCAGCCTGGGCAGCATGCGCCTCGAGGAGCGCGCCCTCGCCGACCGCCTGTTCTGGGACGTCTGCCGTCAGCTGCGGGCCGACCTCGCCAGCTCGGCCGACGTGCCCGATGAGCTGGCCCGCCTCGACGCGATGCTGGCCGAGCAGTACGTCTGCAACTTCTCGGTCTTCCAGTCGCTGCTCGACCACTGGGCCCTCGACCAGTTGTTCCCGATCGCCCCGATCCACCGCCTCAACGAGCGTCCCTCGGTCCAGGCCACGCTGGTCGACATCACCTGCGACTCCGACGGCAAGGTCGACGACTTCATCGACTTCGAGGACGTGCGCCGGACGCTCGCCGTCCACCCGCTCAAGGAAGGCCGGCCGTACTACATCGGGGCGTTCATGGTGGGCGCCTATCAGGACATCATGGGCGACCTGCACAATCTCTTCGGACGCGTCAACGAGGTGCACGCTTTCCTGGAGGACGACGAGGACGATGGCTTCTACATCGAGGAGGCGCTGCCGGGCTACTCGGTCGAACGCATCCTCGGGATGATCCAGTACAACTCCGAGGACCTCTGCCGCATGCTCAAGCGCCAGGTGGACCGCGCCACCAAGGCCGATTCGGTCCGCCCGCGCGAGGGCGTGGCCATGGTCGACCTCTACGAACGCCTGATCCGAGGACGCACCTACCTCATCCCGCACCGGGACGAGAAGGCCAGCCTGCGGAAGTCTGACCGAAGCTGAACCTCAGGCGAGGATCAGCTTCAGCCGCTTGAGCTCCTCAATGGTGAGGGCCGGGGCTTCGCGGAGGTTCTCGTAGGAATCGACGTGCGCGAGCCACGCCCAGTGGTCGCCGCCGTCGAGACGTTCCATGAAGCGAAGGCGCAAGGTCGCGATGGCTCCCTTGAGCCGGTAAAGCCCGTCGCCGACGTGCTCGATCTGGTCGCCGAGCTGGGCGACCTTGTCCACGGAATGTCCGGACTTCTTGCCGAGCAGCTTGACGTGGTTGGCCTGGTCCATGGCCATGTAGTTGAGCAACCCGACGGGGTTGGCCTCCAGGTTGGCCAAGGTCTTGGTGTCCTTGTAGACGCCGATGATGAAGCGCTTGGGCTTCATCGAGATGGCCGTGACATAACTGCAGATGTTCAGATTGCCCTTCCCATTGGCCGTCGTAGAAAGGCTGTAGACGGGGTTGTCCACACGGTTCCAAGGCTTCACACGAATGCCGGGCATGAGGAGATAGGAAATGGAAACGAAAAGAAACGCAACTTTGTTGCATTTACTTTTTTACACTTAATTTTCTTTTTAAGTACCTGTCTTTCAATGTTTTATGATTTTAGCGATTTCGGAGTGGTGCGCGTTATTGCAAGCACGGCCTTCAAGGGTCGAATCGCTCCATGAGGAAGTTGGTCGCGCTACACGGGTTCACGGGGAGCGGAAGCGATTTCCGCCTCCTGAACGCATTGCTGGAGAGCGACCGGAAGCTGATCGCTCCCGACTGGCCTGGACACGGAACGAAATCAGGGCTTCGAAACGAATCGGATTACTCGCTGGAGTCGCACATGCGGGTCATCGACGAGGCCACGGCGGACGAATCCGTCGAGCTGCTGGGCTACTCGATGGGCGGACGTCTGGCCCTTCACTACGCACTGTCCCGCCCGGAACGGGTCGTGCGCCTGATCCTGATCGGATCTTCTCCAGGACTGAGAACGGAAGCGGAAAGGCTTGAACGACGTGCGGGCGACGCTGCGCTGGCCGATTTCATCCGATCCCAGGGCGTAGCCGCCTTCATGCGCTATTGGCACGGTCAGACGATGTTCCAGACGCTGCAGTCGCTTCCCGATGAACGGCTTCGCGAAGTCATGGCGTCCAGAGGTCGCAACGACCCGGAGGGCCTGTCCCTCAGCCTGCTCCATGTCGGCACGGGCGCCCTGCCCTCGGTCTGGGAACGTCTGCATGAGCTGAAGATGCCGGTGGACCTCGTCACGGGGACGAAGGACCTCAAGTTCACGGCCATCGGACGCGAGATGGTCACGCTGATCCCCCGGGCCAGGCTGG
>CAZRPB010000026.1:0-1053 GCA_964601955.1 uncultured Klebsiella sp.
CGACGCCGGCCTTGACCGGTTCGTCGGCCCAGACGCTGCCGCGGCCGATGGCCGGGCCGAGCTTGTCGGGAGTGTCGAGCGAAGTGAACCAGAGGTTGGACTGCGACTGGCCGGGGCCGGCGAGCGCGCCCTTGGCCGGACGCTTGTTGAGGAACTCGGATTTCGCGGTGTCGTCGCAGCCGAAGACAAGGCGGTCCTGCCAGCGCGTGAAGTCGCCGATGACCTTCAGGTAGGCGGAGCGCGGCGCGAGGCCGGCGGAGTTCTTGGAGGAGAATGTCGCGGGGAACTTCCAGAAGAGGCCGTGCATGGTCATCAGGCGCGCGCCTTCTTCGCCGATGTCGCGGATGCGCGGCCACTCGGTGTTCCAGCCATGCGCGCCGTCGTAAGAGTGGCTGCCTTTCGGGAGACGGTAGCTCGTCCACTTGCCGTCTTCCATCACCATCAGGATCAGCGAGCGGAAGTCCCAGCCGATCGTCCAGACGGGGTCTTTCGCGGGGTCGGCGTTGCCGGCGAGGCCGCCGGGACCGGTGACCTCGGTGAACTGGTTGCGGCGGATGAGCGTCCAGTTCCCCTCGCCGTTCCAGGAGCCGAGGCCGCCGCTGACGATGGTCGGGTCGGTCAGCGCTTCCTTGCTGCGCTCACCGTTGTTCGCGAGGATGACCACTCCCTGTCCGGAATAGAGGCCCTTGCCGTGGTAGCCGGGCAGCGTCGAGGTGATCGTCGCCGGGTCGGTCTCGGCGGTCTGCCCCGGCTTGGGCTTGTTCATGATCTCCTTGATGAGCCCTTTCACCGCGAGCGTCCGCACGTCGACCTCGTAGAGTCCGTCCTCCATCGTCGCAAAGTAGACCTTGTCGGCGGGAGCCGTCAGGTGGCGGGCGTTGCCCGTGAGCCGCCCGGGCATGAGCTTCGGCGGGATGACGCGCACCTCGCGGTCGGCGCCGATGAAGTAGGGACCGATGATCAGCTGGTTCGACTCCTTGTGGATCATGCGGTTCGCCGGCGTGCCGCCGACGCTTTCCGGGCGGACGATCTGGCGGAGGTCCGGCGTGATCT